>JAGOIO010000018.1 GCA_017995595.1 bacterium
ATTTATTTCTTTATCATTTGCCGCCAAGCTTACTGCTGGTGCTAAAATTCTTATTACGACTTTCTCCTTACCGCTGACCGGTAAGGTGTTGATTCTGAAGTCATAAGATTGATCTTTATATTTTATTGAAAAAGTTCCATCTTGAGGTCTTCTATGTTCTGCAATGTTCATTCTTGAAAGAACTTTAAATCTTGTCAAAACTGATTGTTCAACTTTTGACGGAATTTCCATTACAAGTTTTAAGATACCGTCTGTACGATATCTTACTACGTAATTGTTTAGTCTTGGTTCTATGTGAATATCTGATGCTTTTGTATCGATACCATCTGTTATAATTTTATTTACAAATTTTGCAACGGAACCTGTTGAATCTTGAAGTTCTCTTTCTACTTGCTCGAAAAGAGTTTCTTCATTATCAATGCTTACTGCTTCTTCTTCAATCTTTTGGATAATTTCTTTAGTTTCTTTTTTTGAGTGGCTATAAATAGAATTTATAATGTTTTGAAACTCAAAGTATGTTATTAACATTGCTCGAGGCTTTTGACCTGTAAGGTAAACAATGTCTTTTAAAACCTTTGTATCTCCAGGGTTTACCATACCTACAACAAGAGATTTTCCATCACTTGAAATTGGTATAACTTTATTAGTTTTTATAAAATCTTCAGGTAGAATATTTACAACTTTTTCTTTGACTTTTAACTGGTCAGCTGAAACAAAATCATAGCCTTGTTGCTTATGTAATGTTCTTTTTAGGTCTTTAAGTGTTACATAGCCCAACTTATATAAAACTGAACCAAGTGGCATTCCAAGACGTTTACTTTCGGCAAGAGCTTTTACTAGTTGAATATCGGTTATTAAGCCTTCTTCTTTTAGTAATTCACCAATTCTTTTAGGCTTTTTATGATGTCCATTTCCTTCGTCAAGTTCTTGATTAGAACTATTTTTATCTTCTTCATCTGAATCGTTCTTTTTTCCGTGTTTTCTTTTTAGAACATCTGTTAGCAACTCTTCAATCTCGTCTTCAGCAAGTTGTACAAATTTAGTTTCAAAATCACTATTACTATTCTTTATTAAATCTGCGATTTCATCTTTGTTAGCAAAAGGGTTTATTGCAATATAAATACAATGCTCCTTGATATTTATTGGAACAAAACGCATTTGCTCCAATATTTGAGGATCAAATTTATTGATAAGCTCTGAATTTATGCTTTCTTTTAATTTTGATATAATATCTGTCATTGTATTCCTGTTGTTATAACATTGTTCCTGAATTATTTACTACTTCATCTGCATCTCTAATTATTTTTGGTGTAATCATTATAACCATTTCTTGTCTTGTTCTTCCTGTATTACTGTTTCTAAAGAAGAATCCTATTCCCGGAAGTTCTCCAAGTATTGGGAATTTTGTAATAGCTTTTGTTTCAGTTTCAGTAATCATACCACCAATAACAAGAGTTTCACCGTCTTTTATTCTAACATTCTTTAAATCTAAATTACGTCTTGATAAAAGTGTCGCAACGATATCACCACTTGAATCTTTAGGTTGAGATGCGATTGTTGCATAGTTTGGTTTTAAGTTTAATGTTACATAACCATCAGGACTTATAAATGGTGTTATTGAAACTTTTATACCATTATCATTTGCTATTGTATAGGTTTTTTGAATACCGCCAGCAATAGAACCTGATGTTGATGTTACGACTTCTGATTTAACTGATTTGATATAATCTGAAGTTAAATCGATAACTGATTCTTTACCGTTTGTTATTAAAATTTTCGGATTTGCCAAAACTCTTGCTTTGTTATTTTGAACCAAATAATTTATTGAATAAGCTATAGTTGGTGTTCCTGTGAATTTTGCAACTGAATATTTTACCGTTGAAGGGTCATCTGGATCAACAACTTTATAGCCATTACCTCTAAAGAATGTCGGATATAATGCTGGCGTAGTCAAACCTGTGCTTGAAAAATCAGCAGAGAACCATCTTGACCAAATTTGCCAGCTATTATTAAAGTTCTTTGTTCCTGTATCATTTAATTCTATCATTGAAACTTCTAAATAAGCTTGAGGCTCTCTTTTATCATTCATTGTTATAAAGTCTTTTATCATTTTTAATTGTTGAGCTGTTCCACCAAGAACATTAATTAAACCTTTTGATGGGTAATAAGAAACTGTCATTTTGTTTGCGGCAAAAGATGTTAAGTTTCCAACTTGCATTTGTTCATTGTACTGGCAAGCAATGACATTTTGTCCTAAAGTCAACGCAGAACCAGAATCTGATGAGCTACTTGAACTTGATGATGAACCTGAATCAGAACCTCCGCCTGAAGAACCTGAGCTAGAATCTCCACCGCCTGAACCTGAATCTCCACTGCCAGAACCTGAACCCGAACTTGAATCATCAGCACCACCTGTTGCGTGTCCTGAAATATTAGCTTTTTCATCAAAAATTGAGCTTGCACCACCTGTTAAACCTTTTAAAAGTTCAAGGTTTGGAGTTGCAGAATTTCCTGTTGCTCCAGCACCGCTTTTAGCTCCTGATGAAGGTGTTGCACCTGCTTGTGAAGCTCCTGATGTTGGTGGAGTTCCAGCTTGTCCCGGGCCTCCTTGTGCATTTGAACCACCAGCAGCACCACTTGCACTACCGCTTCCTGATGTAGAAGACGGTGTAAGTATTTTTATTTGTGGGAATAATATTTTACATATTTGATTTGCCATTTCTTTTGGAGTTGTATGATTTACAACGAACTGTGTTTCTCTTGGAGGAAGGTCGAATTTGCTTATAACTTTTCTTGCCATTCTTGCATCATTTTCTGTTCCGAAAATCAAAACTTCGTTTGTTGCAGGGTTCGTTACGGCTATCTGTGAATTTGATAGTCCCGGACCATTTATTGAAAATATATTACAATTCAAAAAGTTTGCCATTGCCATCGCACTAACATATTTTACAGGAATTGATGTCATTTCTCTTTTTGAAAAGTTTAAATTTTTAGCAGCATCAGAAGATGTAACCACCATTGTATTGTGATCAACGTAGTATGTTAAATCTGTAACTTGCATAACTAACTTAAAAGCATTATTTAAAGGAACGTTTACAAGGTCAAGTGTAACTTTACCTGATACTGACTGGTGAAAAACTATATTCAACCCTGCTTTATCAGCAAACATTCTAAGAACTTGTTTTACATCAGAATCTCTAAGGCTTAAACTAATTTTAGGATTTCCTTTTGTCAAAGAAATATCTCCCTCAAGTTTTAGGCTTGAAGATGAAGGTGTTGACTTAGCTTTTGCCTTGTCATTTCCTCTCAATACAGGCTTCATTACCCCTGATTTTATTGGAGGTAATGCAACAGAACACATTCCGATAGGTGCTGCATATACCATAAAATACAAGGCAATAATTGTACTTGCTAAAACCTTTTTGAATTTTCTTATAATCATTTATAATGCTCCCGATTAATGTTTTCTTTTCTTGTGTGAAGAACTTCCTGCTCCACTTGTATTTCCACCGAATTTTCTGTTTAAGTTAGCAATAGGGTTAAAGTTTACATCACTAAGTGATAAAATTTGACCAACGCCGGCTTTATAAACATTAGATCCATATTGAACAGTAACCTGTCTTGGTGTTATTGATAAAACTCTGTATCTGTTAACGACATCGCCTTTTCTTACTAAATAATCTGTACCTGCAATATTGATAATTGCAGAAGGACTTGCACTGTCAAACATAATACCTGAAATTGTTGTTGTCATAATTTTTGCAGCATTTGAGTTTGTAAATACTTGCTTAGGAGGTGGTGGCAAATGCAATTTTGCATTTGCAGATGGTACAAAATTTTCAGCAGCAGGTAAGAACGGGTTAGAACGACCTGACTCAGCAACTGAAATTGTAACCATTTTTCCTGTTTTAACTCTTGATGATGCTTTTGTTAAAATTTCTATACCGCCTTCATTTGGTGAAGGTGCAAGTTGATTTGCATTAATAGCTTGAGAATCCAAACCACCACTTGCAGGTGTTTGTGAAGTTGTTGCAAGTGTATCTGGAGAAGTTCCAGCTGTCGATTGTGTTGTCGGCGTAGTAGGCGTAACACCTGGTTGTGGTGTTCCTCCTGCACTAGTGGCTCTAGGGTCTGTCGGCAAAGTAGATGGCTGTTCTGTACTTGACGTTGGTGTTGCATTATCAGCTAAAAATGTACTAATAATGCCATATAGGCCGTTTACTATAAAAAATCCTATTACAAAAAACATTGCAATAACTTCACCTTTGTTTTTGGCGAATTGCATCGGTTTCTTTTTCTTTTTTCCTTTATCGTTTTTGGATTTATTAGCCATTACTCTTCCTATTTATTAGACTATACCATGCTCATTGTATTCTCGATATAGTCGCAAATTATCCCTTAAAAGGTTGATTTCCTTGAATTCTACGCTAAAAATATAAAAATTTTTCTCGATTATTCCTTCTTATATTTTACCATTATTAACTGATTTAGGCAAAACTTATTAATTTTGTTTACAAATTCTTTATTTTTTACCTTTACAATAGTACAATCAAGGCTATGAATGAAATTAATGTAATAGCACCTATAAAAGCACCTAATGACATAGAAACCTTTATTTTACACGTAAAATGCCGGAAATTTTATGTATATTATCATAAATTTATGAATAATAATTTCAACTATATAGATGAGTTTATTGAAGTTGCTCACAAGAATAATTGTGAAATATATATAAATTTTAAGCATAATATTTCAGAAGAAGAGCTTCCTGAAATTAAAAAAATGTTGAGATATTTAAAATCGACAAAGATTGATGGAATTTTTATAAACAGTTTTGCAGTTTTAGAGGCTACAAAATTATTTTCACTACCTTTTAAGGTCATAATAGATTCATATTTTGATATTCATAATTTATCAGGGATTGATTTCGTTAATAATTTTCATAAAATAGACCAGATAATTGTTACAGAAGAAATTTATATGAAAAATATTTCTAAGATTAAGAAATACACAAAGCTTTCGTTAGCTATTGATTCTGATAACTTACCTTGGTGTGCTGAAGAAATAGAAAAATCAAATGCAATAGATAGTGTAGTTATAAAGGGAAAATTTAAGGATTCAGAGGAAATACTTGAGGGAATTGATTTAGTTGAGAGAATTTTAGAGAAACCAAAGTTCTTCAGAAATCAAAAATTACCGTTTAAACATGTTCGTAAAAGCTTTTATCAAACCAATCATTTTTCAGGAGATATGGTAAGTGCCGAGGGGCGAGATTTTAAATTTAGCAGAAATATTCAAAAGTTTGAATGGGAGGTAAAGCGTACCCGTTTAAAGAGTGATATGGATTTTTCAAAAGAAGAAAAGTATAGGATAAATTTAAGGTTATCGAGCTTGGAGCAGTTGGAAGAGGTTAAGAAGTTTATCAAAAAAATCGGTCATAATCCAATAAGTACAATTGAATATGGAGAAATAGTTTCGACTGCGGATTTAGCGACAAGCAGTTACACAGAAATCATAGAGAAGGCAAAAAAGTTTTGTAAGAAATATGGAATAGGTTTGCAGTTGTCAACTCCCAGAATTTTAATTGAGCGAGATTTTGACAGGGTTTATGAATATGTAAAAGAACTTTGTTTAACCGAACCTTTGCCATCTTCATTAATTGTGAATAATATAGGGTATTTTTGGGCAGTTATAAATGATCCGGAGATGCAACGTATTCCGATAGAAATCGGACAAGGTATAAATTTGTTAAATAGTCTTGCGATAAATTGTATTTTTAATCTTTATCCTGTTGAAACTGTTGATTTTACTGCAATAGATGATGAAGAACATTTGATAAAAACAGTTAAAAAGGTAAAGAATAATATAAAAAACAAAAAATATACAATTGCCGGAAACATAAGAGTTCCGAGCTTAGGCTTGTGTCCGTTGAATAACGATTCAGCTGTAGTTTCCAGACTTTCATGTAAAGCACCTTGTCATAAAGGAGAATTTGCATTAAAAGATCCGTCATTGAAGAAGATTTACCCGTTTGCAGTTGATGGATTTTGCAGAATGCACATGTTTGAGGACAAAATATATGAAAAGTATGAAAAAATAGACTTTTTAGTTTCAAAAGGAATAAATGAATTTATTTTTGACTTTACCGCATTAAGTCCTAAATTCGTTCAGATATTGTTAACAAACTATTATAATTCAAGGTATGTTAAGAAATAACTTCGCCTTGTGTTCTTAAAAAGTCTGCATTCTCTTCAAGAATATTTTTAGGTGCAGTAATTCCTGTTATTGAATTTTGAGTTAAATAGTATTTTGCGATGGCTTGAATATCATCTACTGTAACATTGTCTATTGCTTTTTCCAACTCTTGCTTAAAATATCGTTCGTAATAACTTGAAAGATTATTTGCAAGCAAAATATTGCTCTTTTCAGTAAAAGCTTCATTTTCCATCAAATTGCATTTTTCTTTAGCTTTTATGCTTTGAAGTTGATCTTCTGTTATTTTTGTATTTGTCAATGTTTTAATACAATTATTAAATGAATTAACTATTGTTTGAAGTCCGTCTTTAGTATTTGCAGATGTTTCGGCTACCATTAAAAATTTTGATATATCGCCTGTATCGTGATTTGAATCTCCCGCAGCATATGGTGTATAACAGATTTTATATTTTGTTCTTAAATCATTATATATGGGTGAATCTTCATCACAAGAATTTAATAATTGTATTAGTAATATTAATGAAGCTTTATCTTTTATATTTCCGCTGTCAATTATTTTAAAATCTTTTTCAACGGTTATTTCATTTTCGTCGGTTTCTTTTGTAAAAACTTTATTTTTAGATAACGGTTTTTGTTCAAATTTCTTAAAAAATATGAGATTGTCATTTGGTTTTACTTTTGGAAATTTAGAAAGTATTTTTAAAATTTCATTTTTATTCTTCAAATATTCAGATTTTGGCAACGTAATGACAACAGAACCTTGTGCATTTTTATCCAGTTCTTTTTTTGAATTCAGGACGTCTTCATAAGTCAAAGCCTTAATCCAAGCACTTGTTTTTGGAATTACTGGAATATCTTTATATATTTCATAATCTATTTTCGTTTCTAATAAATCATCTCGGTCATAATTGCAAATGCAAATGATATTTTTTTTAGTTTCAAATTCTTTTGGGTTAAGAACTTTTGGGCTTTCAATAATTGAAGATAAGTCATTAATCATTTTTAAAGTATTGTCGCAAGAGCCATTTGCATAGCCTTCTATTCCGAAAGAATTAGTTAAAATGCCAGAGTTAATGCCTTTCTCATAATTCTCATCATTTTGTTCTTTTGTTTTTGGGGTAAAATATTTTAGTGAAAGAGCAAAAGGATTTATTGTAAGCGGTTTTTGAGATTTTAGTTCAAAAATGATTGCACTTCTTTTGTGATTTTCATTAGCATCAATTATAACTTTGAGATTGTTTGGCAAAATAAATTCATGAATATCTCTATTTTTAGTATTTTGGGTAGCTTCAATATTTCCAGTAAAACTTATGTCATTTTTAGCTTTTGTTAGATTCTCTTTTTTAGGGTGCAAAACAACAATAGAGGCTTTATTCAGGTCTAAACGCTTTGCCGCTTCTTGAAGGTCTTTGGAAGTTATACTGTTAATCTTATCTAGTGAGTTGTTTGGTTCGTCGTTATTGGTAATAATTTCTGATATTATTTCGCTTAAAAAATTGTTATCTTCCATAACTTCTGAATTATCATTTTTTATTTTAGATTTGAATTTTTCAAGTTCTTTAGAATTAACAGGTTTTGTTTGTAAGTCAAAAATAATATTGTAGAGTGTTTGTAAATCTTCTTCGCAAATTTTATCATTTCTCAAAGTATTATAAATACAAAGAGCATGTGGTTTTGTTTGACCAAATCTAATACCGGAAAAATCAGGATAAATATTTTTTTCTTTGGCTCTAGATTCTATTATTTCTTTAAGAACGTCAATAGTAAATTCCTCTTTTTCATTTAAAGGTGGAATTAAAAAAGCTAAACATTCATTGGTCGTTTTATCCGCATTTTCGTAAAGATCTTTTCTTACGGTTTTATCCGGTGATGGATTTATAATAATATCTGAATTTTGATTTGGATTATCGTAATTTTTCAATGGAGAAAATGTTTTTGCTATTAAATTAATATCGTTTTCATCTACGTTTCCGACTATTACGGTTGCCATATTATTAGGATTATAATATTTTTTATAGAAAGTCTCTAAATCTTCTTTGCTAATACTGTTTACAGAGTTTGGGTTACTAATTGAAGCATTTTTATACTCTTTATTAAATAAATTTTTAAAAGTTTCATTAAAAAGTTTATTAATATTAAAGAAATCTGAGGATTTTTCATTTATTTCTTGGTTAATAATTGATTTTTCATCTTCTATTCTTGAAAAGTCGTGTTCTTTAAAAATATTTGCTTGATATTTTAAAGCTTCGTTTAAATCTTTTTTGTTAGTTATTGGGTAATTACTGTAATATATTGTGTAGTTGTAATTTGTTCCTGCATTACAACTACCTCCAAGTCTTTTAACCTCGTTAGATTGGGTAGAATCTGCAATAAGGTGTTCAGTTAAATGAGCCATACCTTCTTTTCCTTCAAAATCATTTAAGCTACCCACGTTAACTGCTGTAGATATTGTTGTTGGTCCCGGAGCGTTTATTGTAACTATTTTCATTCCGTTTGAAAGTTCATATATTTTTTGGTTAGGGGAATCTAAAATAGAAAAAACTTGTTTAAGTTTGTAATCTTTGTTTATTTGTGTTGTGATGTATGATTTTGAGCTTATTTTAGAAATAGCTGTATTGATTGGATATTCAACGGTATTACAAGATTGAGTCTCCATTTTATTAGATTGGAAGGCTACTGTTTTTCTATTAAAATCCATAATCTTACATATTTGCATTTTATCTTAATTATTCTTTCATTTAACCCTATCTTTATAAATTTTGTGAAAGTTATAATTTGTTATTCAGTAATAAATTTGTTACAAAATTTCAGAATTTAATTTGAATAAAAAATCCGAGAAGACCTTTTATTGCTACGAAAAACACTTTAAAATTTTCTTTGAAAATAAAATTGAACATAATTATATTATTGTCGGTTTTAAAAAAAAATAAAAGTCCGCTTTTATACGTACAATTTCGTGGTAAAATCAAAGAACGAAAGGTAAAGTATTATGAGATTGAATAAATATATAGCTTCTGCAGGAATTTGCTCAAGAAGAAAAGCTGATGAATTGATAGAACAAGGTGTCGTTTTTGTTAACGGTAAAAAAGTTACAGAGCTTGGTTTTAGCGTGGAAGAAAAGGATAAAGTCGTTATAAGTAACGAGTTGATAAGACCCAAAAAACTTGAGTATTATGTCTTTTACAAGCCATCAGGATATATTACAACGTGTGATGATGAAAAAGATAGAAAAACAATCTATGATATTTTACCGCCTGAAATGAAAAATTTGAAGCCAGTCGGACGCTTGGACAGAGAATCAACGGGACTTATTATTTTGACTAACGATGGAGACTTAATCAATGAATTAACTCACCCATCAATTAAAGTTCCCAAAATATATGTCGTTTGCGTTCAAGGTAGAATAAAAATAAAAGATTTGGAACAAATGGCTAACGGTATGGAAATTGAGCCTGGTAAAAAGGCTTATGCCGATGTATATATAGAAGAAGCAACAAATAAATCTTCTACTTTAAGAATAACTCTTCGTCAGGGTATGAACAGGCAAATTAGAAAAATGCTTGATATGCTCGGGTATGTTGTTATTTCTTTAAAACGAATTCAACATGCTACAATTACGCTTGAGGGAATGAAAAAAGGTGAGGTTAAGCCTTTAAAACCTCAACAAATAAAAGAATTAAGATTATTTTTGTCTAAGTTGAAGAAAGGCTGATTATGCAAAAAGTTGCAATAGTCGGAAATATTGCTTCGGGTAAAACCGCTATAAAAAAATTTTTGGTTGAAAATGATTATAAAGTCTTGGATACTGATGTAGTAACCCATAAACTTCAAGAACTTCCGTCTGTTATTTCAAAAATCGTTGAGAAATTTAGTGGTTTTGATATTTTGGAAAATGATAAAATTTCAAGAGTTAAGCTTGGAAAAATAGTCTTTTCTGATAAAACTGCAAGAAAAAAGTTAGAAAGTATATTGCACCCTTTAATACGATTAGAAATAGATAAATTCTTTTTGCAAAACAATAAAGAAAATATCGTTTTTGTCGAAATTCCATTGTTATTTGAGGCAAATATGGCAGATTTATTTAATAAAATAATTTTTGTAAAATGTGATGTTCAGACTCAAATAAAACGCTTACAGATGCGAAATAACTTGAGTAAAAAAGAGGCACAGCAAAGAATAAACAGCCAAATGCCTCAAGACTGTAAAATTGAAAAGTCAGATATAATAATTGACGGTAGTGGAACTTTGGAAAATTTGTATTTACAGTTAAAAAATCTATCTGAAAAATTTAATTAAATTTTTTATGATAAAATATTTCAATAAAAGAATGAAAAAGAGGTCATTATGAAAAGAGTTTTAGTAACGGGCGGTGCAGGATTTATAGGTAGTCATCTTTGCGAAAAGCTATTAGAGTGTGGAAACGATGTAATTTGTCTTGATAACTTTTTTACAGGTTCAAAAGATAATATAAGACATTTATTGGGAAATGACCATTTTGAACTTGTCAGACATGACGTTACTAAGGAATATTTTGCCGAAGTTGACCAGATTTATAATATGGCATGTCCTGCAAGTCCTATTCATTATCAATATAATCCGATAAAGACAATAAAAACTTCTGTATTAGGAATTTTAAATATGTTGGGTTTGGCGAAACGCTGTAACGCTACAATATTGCAAGCATCTACAAGCGAAGTTTATGGTAATCCTGAGATTCACCCACAAGTAGAAAGCTATTGGGGTAATGTTAATCCTATTGGTATAAGAAGTTGTTACGATGAGGGAAAACGATGTGCTGAAACACTTATGATGGACTATCATCGTCAAAATAATGTTGATACAAGAATTATAAGAATCTTTAATACTTATGGACCAAGAATGGCTGAAAATGATGGAAGAGTCGTTTCCAACTTTATTATTCAAGCATTAAAAAATGAGGATATAACGATTTATGGTGATGGTAGCCAGACTCGTTCTTTTTGCTACGTTGATGACTTAGTGCGTGGTGCTATGAAGATGATGAATAATTCTCAAAAATTTATTGGTCCTGTGAATCTTGGGAATCCTTGTGAAAAAACAATTAAAGAATTTGCTGAAAAAATAGTTGATTTGACTAACTCAAATTCTAAAATTATTTATAAGCCGTTGCCGTCTGATGATCCTGTTAGGAGAAAACCTGATATTTCAGTTGCAAAGAAAGAATTGAATTGGACTCCTGAAATAGATTTGGAAACAGGATTAAAGAAAACTATTGATTACTTTGACAAGCAAATAAAAAAGCAGAAGGATAAAATATAAATGAAAATTTGTGTAATTGGAACAGGATACGTAGGTTTGGTCGTTGGAACTTGTCTTGCAGAAATGGGAAATAATGTAATTTGTGTGGACAACGATAAGGACAAACTAAAAAGACTTAAAAATGGTATAATTCCGATATATGAACCCGGGTTGGAAGAACTTATAAAAGTAAATGTTTCTGAATCCAGATTGATTTTTACTGAGGATATAGATTATGCGGTTAAAGAATCTTTAGTGTGCTTTATTGCTGTTGGAACACCTCAAGATAATGAGGGTTCTGCGGATTTAACTGCGGTTTTTGAAGTTGCTAAAGAAATTGCTTCTTCAATGAATGAATACAAAGTTATTATTGATAAATCAACTGTTCCTGTTGGCAGTGCAGAGAAAGTTACAGAAATAATAAAGGCTAGAACTGATTTTGAATTTGATGTTGTTTCTAATCCTGAATTTTTGAAACAAGGTGCGGCGGTTGATGATTTTCTAAAACCTGACAGGGTTATTATCGGTTCAAATTCTAAAAAAGCAACAGAAATAATGCAGGAGTTATATGCTCCATTTTTAAGAACAGGAAATCCGATTATTGTTACTGATGTTAAATCTGCTGAAATGACTAAGTATGCCTCAAATTCCTTTTTAGCGATGAAAATCTCTTTTGCAAATGAAATCGCAAATATTTGTGAAAAAGTTGGTGCAGATGCAGAGATGGTTCGTATCGGAATGTGTGCTGATAAAAGAATTGGTTCAAAATTTTTATTCCCCGGACTTGGTTATGGTGGAAGTTGCTTTCCTAAAGATGTAAGAGCGATGATTAAAACTGCTCAAGAAAATGGTTGCGATTATTCTATGTTAAAGTCTGCTGATGAAGTTAATAAAAATCAAAGAAAACTATTTATAGAAAAAATATTAAATAAGTTTGGTAATGATTTGTCCGGCATGACTTTTGGGGTTTGGGGATTGGCGTTTAAACCCAAAACAAATGATATGAGGGAAGCTCCGTCTATAGATATTATAAATAAACTTTTAGAATGTGGTGCAAAAATAGTCGCTTTTGATCCAAAAGCAATGGAAACCGCTAAAAATATTTTTGGTAATAAAATTAAGTATGCGAAAAAATCTTATGAAGCTTTAAAAGGGGCAAATTGCATGCTTCTTTTAACTGAGTGGAACGAATTTAGACGACCTAACTTTGAGTTGATGAAAGAACTTATGAAAACACCAATAATTATTGACGGAAGAAATCAATATGATGGTGAAAGGTTAAAACAAAGAGG
>JAGOIO010000019.1 GCA_017995595.1 bacterium
TTGACAATTATTTCATACAAACTGTCATATCAGCTTCTACAACCAATTTTCCGACAACAAAACCTTGAGCATGACATTTTCCGATAGGTCCTTTTAATTTTAAAAGCTCAATCTCCATAGCAAACCTATCCCCTGGACGTACAATAGTTTTAAATCTTACATTGTCCGCAGCTGCAAAAAGTGCCAATTTTCCTTTATACTTATCCAAAGCCATTAGAATTGGTGCTGAACATTGTGCCATAGCTTCTAACTGTAAAACTCCGGGCATAATCGGATTGTTTGGAAAATGTCCTTGGAAAAACGGTTCATTCATTGTCAAATTTTTATAGCCTTTTGCATATTTCCCCGGAATACACTCTGTTATTTTATTCACAAGCAAAAATGGATATCTGTGAGGAATCATTTTCATAATTTCTACAATATCAAAGCTAATTTTTTCATCTGCCATTTTTTTCTCCTTATAAGTATAATAATTTTACGCTTCTATAATTTTGTCTTTCAACATTTTTGCAACAATAACATGAACTGCATGTCCTGCTTCTTTTACAATAATTTGTGCTTTAAAATCAAGCGGATTATATCCGGTTAAATACAAATCACCGATTAAATCAAGCATTTTATGCTTTGCAGGTTCAAATTCACTTCTAAGCTCTGTTGTATAGCCGTCTCCGTCTAATCCGACAGTATTCTCATAAGTAACACCTTTTGCAAATCCAAAAAGTTGAAACTTCTTTAAATCCTTCAAAAATCCAAATGTTCTTGCTTCAATTATTTCATCAACATTTTTTCTGTCAAAAGACACCCAACGCTTTGTCAAATCAGGGTGGTCATAATTTACCCCGTAAGAAATACTCAATTCTTTATCAGGTAAAATTACAAGATGTGTTTTTCCGTTTAAATAATAAACAGGTTCTGAAACTGTATAGAATTTTCTTTTTCTTTTTTCAATTCCTGCTTCTTTAAAAAGTCTAACCCACTCCTTTGAGCTTCCGTCTAAAATCGGTACTTCTGATTTTGAAAAGTGAATATCTAACGAATCTATTCCGCAAAAAGCACAAGCTGCAGTAAGATGTTCTGTTAACATTAGCTTTTTTCTTTTTTCGCCAATGACAACACAATGATTAGTTGCAACAACATTATCGGCACAAAGTTCAACCGGTTCAAGTGAATTTTCTATAAAAAGTCTTATTTTACCTTCATTTGATGGCATAATCAAAACTTCGCAGTCTCGATTTTTCATCAAGCCTTTTCCTGTTAGTTCAATTTTGTTCAATATTGTTGTCATTTTTCTGCCTTTATCTGTTAATATTATTTTTCTTCGCTAACGCTTTCCTCAAAACTTTTTAAAAGCGGTTCATATTTTTTGAACTTTTTGATTAAATTATCCGCATCTTTCATAGTTTTTAACTGGCGAATAAATTCTTTTCTTGGAACAGCCGGAGCTCCAACTATAATAGATTTTGCAGGGAAACTCTTAGTAACACCGGCTTTAGCTGCAACAATCGAGTCATTACCAATACTGATATGGTCTGCAAGACCTGCTTGACCTGCGATTACAACTCTATCTCCGATTACACAACTTCCTGCAACTCCGACTTGTGAAACTATCATACAACCTTTTCCGACTTTACAATTATGTCCAACCATAACCAAGTCATCAATCTTTGTATCTTCACCTATTACGGTGTTTTCAATAGTTCCTCTGTCTATAGTCGAATTTGCACCAATTTCAACATTATCTTCAATTAAAACTGAGCCGATTGACGGAATTTTGAAAACTTTATGTTCTTTATCTTCTTCTAAAATTTCGCCATCTTGTCTTGCTTTTTCAATATTATCAGGATTCTCTGTTACAAAACTGAATCCGTCTGCACCAAGACTAACTCCATGGTGAAGAATTACATTATTCCCAACTTTAACTCTTGCCCCAATATTACAACCTGGGTGGAAAAAGCAGTTTTGACCAATTTCTACGTTATCTCCGATAAAACCATTTGCCATAATTTTTGTATTATCACCAACAACAGCATTTTCACTAATTACAACATTTGGACCTATTGAAACATTTTTACCCAACTTTGCAGTAGGAGCTACAACACTTGTAGGGTGAACGCCTGTTTCTGTAATAGGTTCTCTATAAAAAAGATGAAGCAATTTCATCATAGCTAATCTTGGTCTTTCAACTTCTATTGTTGTTATTCCGTCAACATTCACACCCAATGGCACTAATGCAGCTTTTGCTTTTGTTTGTGCAAGATTTTGAATTTCTTCTTCGCCCAACGCAAGTGCCAATGTATTTTCATCAGCTAATTTTGGTGGGAAAATCTTATCTATCTTTACATCTTCAACCTTTGTTAAAATTCCTTCAACAACATTGCTTATCTCTTCTACCGTAAATGTCTTCATCAACGTTCTCCTATATCCGTCTCATCTATGACTTTATCTTAATACCAACTTGTATAAAATACAAATTCTTAATTATAATTTACCAAGTGCCTTCAACGTATTCGTCGTTGACTTTCCTTGGACAAATTCTATAAACTCGAGCCTTCCGCCATTCTTTAAAATAACATCAGCTTCAGGTAATGTTTCTACTGTATAATCAGCACCTTTTGTATGAACATTTGGTTTTATTTCTTCAAGCAAATCTCTTGGAGAATTTTCATCAAAAAAGACTACGAAATCAACGCAAGATAATGCACACAAAACTTCTGCCCTATCATCTTGATTATTTATCGGACGACCTTCTCCTTTTATTGCCTTAACAGATTTATCAGAGTTTAAAAGGACTACCATATAATCGGCATAGCTTTTTGTCTTTGTTAAATATCGAACATGCCCGACATGCAAAATATCAAAGCAACCGTTTGTTGTAACAACAGTTTTTCCTTCATCTTGCAATTTTTTAACTAAGGTTCTTATATCTTTTCTATCTATTACTTTGCCCATAAACACCGCCTTTATTTGTTATTTTATCATAAACAAATTATACGTAAAATCTATATAGTATTTTCACAAGACAAACAAAGAACAAAAATGATGATGTTGCTATTGTAATAAGTTTAAACCATTTATAATTAATATTAAATTTATTGTAAGAAAAGCATATAAAAATAATTGGTAGCATTGGTATCCAATATCTTCCTTGAAAATTTAAGATTATGTCATATCCGTTCCAAGTTGATGTCCCAAAAATACTAAGACTCGCAAACAACGTAATTGCTGTTACAAGCAAGAATATTAATATAAAAAGTAATCTTGACCAAATTGAAAGATTTATTTTGGGTTCATCTTTATCTTTAAAAAATCCACAAAGTAAAAGTATTAATAAATATGCAGAAGAAACATAAGTCGGTACAGAGGTATCTGTCCAACCGAATTTGGCTATCGAATCTGACAGATATGAAGCACCACAAAAAATAAATGTTCCATACAATGTATGCCAAAGTTTCAATGGAGAATGCAACATCATAAAAGCATCTTGTGAATGCTTTGCAAATCTTGCCGTCAAAATTTCATCAACCGTTAAAAGTCCTTTTGTCATAAATTTATTTAAAATTATAGTAAAAAATGTATATAAAGTTAAAATTGATAAAAGCCCTAAAATAACAGTCCATTTTAACTTTGGATTTTCAAATTTTTTCTTAGGCACTATTGATAACAAAAAAATCATAAGGCAATAAGGGAATTTACAAACAGCTAAAAGTATAGAAAGTAAAGAAAAAATCCACAACTGTTTTGATGTAATCTTTGTAATTTTATCACTATATGCAAGATAAAATACATACGCAGTTAACAAAAAAGCATAACCTGTAACTATTGCATCAGTATTTACAGCTCCTGCAAGATAAATCGCAGTAGGAGTTGTTGCACATAAGAAAAATAACCATTTTTTCACAGGCGTAATTTTTATTGCCAAATAAATCATAGACAAATATGTTAACAAAATAACATATCGTACAGCATACATCATAATAACAGGTGCAACTTTAAAAATTTTCAAAACAAATAACACAATACACGCAGGGAAATAAGAAATCGGTGTATAGCTTGGAATACAAAAAGAGAAAAAATGCTTATTTTGCGGTTCAAGCTTCACCTTACTTAAATGGAATGTATTTGAAAGACTTGTTTTTTTATCTGTATTAAACCATATATAAGAATTTGCTCGAGAAACTTTTAAAATACTACGTGGAATTTTTAATCCTGCATATTCCTTACCACCATCTTTTACATCTTTGTATTTTTGATAAAAGAAAGTTCCTTGTGTAAATCCATACATCTTATAGAAATGCGAAGTTTCATCACTGGCACAAAACGGAGGATTTATAAATAGAAATAAAATTCCCCAAAAAGCACAAAAAATGATAAATATATCTTCAACTTTTTTAAATAAATTTTTATTCATGGAAAGATTTTAACATAAATTTTTTAAAAAACGCAAATAGGCCGGTAAAAATTAATTACCGACCTACCCACACAACTTCTAATAAGAGACAAACGCTTTAACACTAACGTTTATCCTTTGTATGACTACTCTTCAATTTTTCTCTATACCTCACGTACAGAGACCACGGGCAACTTCAGCCCTCCTTTCTCTAATACTTCTTATTTTGACTACTAAGTACGACTTTAGAAAAACCTCTGATACTCTCAAATGTACTCCAGAAAGACTACTCAGCCCCTCTGTTATTTCTACATATCCGAAAGACCTCGTCAGTCCTTAGGAATCGTGGTACAAAAGGAAACTACCTCAATTCTTCTATTTTGGACTCAAACAAAAGAACTCTATTAAAAATTCTTCTGCTCTACGGTACTCAGAAAAGGCTTTTAGTCGCCTCTCTGACAGTTGCTCCCGAAAATGCCTTTCAGCCCTTCGGAAATTTCACAATAAGAACTTACCCGTCCTTACTGCCTTTTTTGGAAGAACTTACACATTCTTCCCGCTTGACGAAGAATCAAAGTGTCTTGCAACCCTTGATGCTCTCCGCTTGTGTCCCCTCTCTGCCAATATATTTTACAATATATTCTGTTGATTTTCTCGCTTGTGAGGTTTCACTTGACCACAGATGAACTTCTCTTCATCTGCTTTTTCATAATTATCGTATCTCGATTTTCGATTTTGAACTTCAAAAATTTGACTTTAGAATTTAGATTTTTGCACTGTCCGGAACTATTCCTTCGCCTTTTGAAACCATTGCTGCATTTCGAAAGAATCTTCTTAATAAAATCAACTGGGCCACTGATTCGTCAATATCGTTGTAAAGAGCTTCAAATTTTTCTGCCATATAACTTTTATACGCTTCACTACTCATATACTACCTCCTAATCGATTAATAACGTCTCGCCCCTGTTGGCTTAAAATCGAATTTCTGTACAATAACTACAAAATTTTAATTTTTTACAACACGTGTTGCGTTAATTAAATTCACTCTTGTCTTACTCTTGTCCTAAAATATTCCGTAACACGCAGACTAAAATTTATAAACTGCCCTCCTTAAATTTTTATACTAACAACTCTAATATACTTCTATAATCTACAATTCTGCTAAAAATTTCTTAGGAACTAAATTAAACTGAAAACGTCTTTTTCTTTAACACTTAACTTATTGATGTGTAGCAAGTTCATCCATTATGTTAGGAATTACAATAACTGCTGCATAAACGATAAAGCCAAATAAAACTAAACTAAAAGCATCCATTAGAAAACACTCCTATAATAAATCACATAAATTCTATTCCACAAACAAACTTTTTAGAAACGGTAAAAATTAAATCTATTAACAAATGTTAATATATTTTTTCAGATTATGATAATATAAATATTGAGGTAAAAATGAAAAGAAAACTTACAAAATTATTTGCAAATATGTGTTGTTCAAAATGCGGTTCTGACTTTAAGGAAGACTCTTTTAAAATAATGAGAGAAGAAGATTCTATGTTTGTTTTCAGAACAATTTGCCAGAATTGCGGAAAGTCCTTTGGTGTAGCCTTTTTAGGCATTTCTGACATTAAGGTTAAAGACGAAAATGATTCCAATCAAACACTTAATGTCATTGAAACTCCTCGACCTATTGACGAAAACGAAGTTATTGATGCACATGAATATATCAAAGATTTTGATAATAACTGGAAAACTTTTATTTCTAAATTAAATGAAGAAGATTAATTTCTAATCGTTACAAAAAACAGTTGAATCTTGCTTTTTTTAAAATTAATTCGTATAATCTCTAAACAAGCTATATTGCCACTGTGGCTGATAGTTTTTACATTTTTTTTGACAAAGAATGATTTTATAAAGGGAGAGATTATGCCAAAAGATTTAACACAATTAACAATAGCAATACTAGTATTTTTATCAAGTTTTATCTCACTCAGAGTCGGAATTTCTGTTGCTATAATAGAAATTTTGCTTGGCGTTATTGCAGGTAATTTAGGCGTTCACCCACAAGAATGGACAATTTATTTGGCAAGCATGGGTGGAATTGTGTTAACCTTTCTTGCAGGTGCAGAAATTGACACAAAACTTATGAAGAAAAAATTTAAAGAAAGTTTCTTAATCGGAATTTCCTCTTTTATTGTACCTTTTTTCGGAATTTCATTATTTGCAAAAATCGTTCTTCACATGTCTTTTCAAGCTTCTCTTATAACAGGAATCGCACTTTCTACAACCTCTGTTGCAGTTGTTTATTCTATTCTTGTAGAAACAGGTCTTGGCAAATCAAGTTTGGGAAAAATACTTATGGCTGCGACTTTTATAACAGATATTACAACCGCTATTGCTTTAAGTATCCTCTTTATCAAGCCAAACCCATATTTTTTAGCTTTTCTGGCGGTTTCTATCCTTGTAATCGTTTTGGCCTCAAAATTTTCAAGTATCATCTTCGACAATCCGATGCTTAAAAATAAAATCGTAGAACCTGAAATTAAATATATATTTCTACTATTATTTATATTTATGTATTTTGCAAAACTCGGAGACGGGCATGCTGTACTACCTGCCTTTATTTTAGGTCTTTCTATGGCTGATTATTTTAGAGAATGCAAGGAAACAAGAGTTGTACTAAACCGCTTGAGAACAGTTGCTTATGCAATAATTACTCCTGTTTTCTTTATTGCAGGCGGATTAAGAGTATCTATTCCTCTTATTCTTTCTGCATTTGGCATGTTCTTAATACTTTTTGCCCTTCAAGTTACTCTAAAATTCTTGGGCGTTTATTTTTTAGCAAAAAAATATTTACCTAAAAATTCCACTTATGCAACACTTTTAATGTCAACAGGGCTTACTTTTGGAGCTATTGCCGCAGTTTTTGGTCTAAATTCGCATATTATTACACAAGTTCAATACTCCGTTATTGTCGGCGTAGTTGTTACAAGTGCAGTTCTGCCGACTGTAATCGCTCAAAAGTGGTTTTTGCCTGTATATGAGGAAGATTTACTCAAAATTGAGGAAAATACAGAAACCGTTTGCATAAAAAAATAATTGTAATCTTAACACTTGTTAACAAACTAGCAAAAATTTTTTTTCACGAAAGTTGTATTTCATATCAGTTAAGTTAAAGTTAAAGTACATTTAAGAGGAATCCCAAAAATTATGAAAACATTAGCCCTAAATGGTGTAAGCTTTGGACAAAAGCTTGAATCACCTGCCCAAATTACAAAAACAATCGTAAAAGAAACCACAACTGCAGAAAAAGAAGAATATAGCAGATTACGCAGATATGCATCGAAAGGAATGATGGCTATGGCTATTGCAGGCATGCTTACTGCAGGAACAATGGCTATGACAAGTTGCAGTAAAACTGATGATATAGAAGAAGTTTCAACAGCAACTACACTTCCCCAGAAAAATATTATAAATATGCTTACGGTTTTAGGAATAAAACCTACTGTTAAAGGTTCAAACTCACAATTCGGCAAAATTACAGAATTTGAATTCAATGATGCAGACTCATACAGTGTAGAATATTTTAGAAAGAAATATGTTTTAGATGCATCTGATGACAAAAAATCAGTATATAACGTATATGAGGACGGTCAACTTGCACAAAAAAGAACATTTGTTGCTGTAGGAAACACTTTAGTTGCAACAACAAAGGATTTATATACAGGAAATACTTGGTCAAACACATACAAAGTTGACGGAGACAAAGTATATGAAGATGACCACTATTATAAAGCTGGCGTTAACAGCACAATAATCGTAGGTTATAGCAAGGACGGAAGTATCGCAAAAGGTTTGGGAGACTGCTCTGCTATTGCTCAATAAATAAGTTTATAATCGTATTAAGTATAATATAAAGGCGAAATGAAAAATTTTTCATTTCGCCTTTTAAATATCAAAACAAATTTTTATTACCCTTTATTATATTTTATTGCCAAGGTTTTACCAAAAATTTAATTGCTTTACCTTCAATATGCTGATTCATAGCATATTCAACATCTTTTAGTGAAATAGTCTCTGTTATAAGCTTTTCAACCTCAATTTGTCCTGAAGTAATTAATTCCAAAGCTTTTCTAAAATATTTTGGAGTATGATGAAAAACACTCATCAATTTTATATCTGAATAGTGCATTTTTGTAGTATCAAAAGTTACAGTAGAACCTGATTTACACCCTCCGAAGAAGTGAACAGTTCCTCCAGGTCTTACACAAGAGAACATTCTCTCCCAAATTTCAGGAAGTCCTACGCATTCAACCGCAATATCAAGCCCTTTTTGTTCCTCTGTAAAAGAGCGAAAAATCTTTTCAGGGTTAGGATATTTTTTCAAATCTATAACTTCATCAGCTCCGGCGAATTCTTCTGCAAGCTTTAGCTTAATAGGATTACGCCCTGCTGCGATAACTTTTGCACCTTTTAATTTTGCAACACGTGCAAACATCAATCCTATCGGACCTATTCCAATAATACCAACCGTTTGACCTGGCTTAATATCAGTTCTCTCTGCTCCGTGAACCACGTTTGCAAGCGGTTCACAAAAAGCTGCTTTATCAAAACTTAAATTTTCGTCCAAATGCAACATGTTCTTTTTTACAATTCTTGCAGGAACAGTTATATATTGTGCATAAGCTCCATTTAAAAGATGTAAATTTTCACATAAATTGTATTCTTCATGTTTACAGTAAAAACACTCACCGCAAGGTGCTGAATTTGCCGCTACAACTCTGTCTCCAACTTCAAACCCTTCAACATTCTTACCTAATTGTGCAACAACTCCCGCAAATTCATGCCCGAATCCTGACGGAATTTCTTTAATCAAAACAGGGTGTCCACGCCTGAAAGTTTTAACATCAGTTCCGCAAGTAAGTGCCGATTCTACTTTTACAAGAACTTCGCCCTCTTGAAGCGGTTTTATTGAAACATCTTCAAGTCTTATATCTCCAGGACCCCAATATTGAATAGATTTCATTCTTTTTACTTCGTTATTTTCCATTATTTCCTTTATTAACTAATTTTTATGTATGCCTTTAATACCTTGTTCTCGATTGTATCATAAATAGATTTTTCAATATCTTCAAATTTATATTCTGTAGAAATTTTATTAACTTTAACTTTTTTCTCTGCAAGAAGCTTAATAGAATCCTTTAAATCCGCAGGTGAAGGTGAGTAACTTCCCATAACAGTAAGTTCTCTATAATAAATCTCATTGTTGGCATATCCTGTATTCCTTGGTGTGCTTGCAAAAATAACTATTTTACCACCGCTTCTTACAAGTTTTATAGCCAAAGGTATTGTTGCATCAGCACCTGAAGTCATAAAAATTGCATCAGCTCCATACCCGTCAGTTTTTGAGAAAATCAGTTCTCTTGTTTCTTCCATATCATGAGAATTTACGCACTCATCAAAACCAAGTTCTAACGCAAGATTAATTCTTTCCGCAAGCAAATCACAGCCGATAACTTTCATTCCAAAAGCTTTTAAAGCTTGTCCCATCAACAATCCGATTGAACCTAAACCTATAACCGCAACAGTTGAGCCTTTCGGTAAAACTGCACGTTTTACCGCTCTGATACAGCACCCCAAAGGTTCGTAAAAAGATGCCTCAATATCTGTAAGATTTTCAGGAATATTTACCGCAACATTTTCCAAATGCTCTTCTGACAAATAAATATACTCACTAAATCCACCGGGACGAATATTTGTTGATTTAAAATGCTTACACATTGAGTAATTTTCATTTTTACAAAAAACACATTCAAAACAAGGTATATGATGAGAACTTACGATATTATCTCCAACCTTAAATTGCGTTTTTGAATTAATTTCTTCAATCTGTCCGACTATTTCATGTCCCAAAACAGTTCCGTTTTTTACCAATTTATCCCTTAATTTAACAATATCAGAACCGCATAGTCCACAACCTTTAATTTTTACAATCGCACCAACTCCGCCAAATTCTTCAAGTGTCGGTTTTTGTGCCTCTTTCAATATAACATTTTTATCTTCAACACAAGCTATTTTCATATCTTATTTCTCTTTCCCGGTATTCTTCTTATTCTTCCGAACTTGCAGTAGATGTGTCCTCAACCACTGCGGAAGTAGATGTTACGATGGTTTCTTCTGTCATCGCAGGCATTTCTACTGTATTACCCTTGCCTGTCGGCATTCCAAACAAAATATTTCTTATCGCTCCAAAATTGAAATGCGATACTATTGTTCCGCAAACAACTGCTATAAACAAAAATATTAACGTATATTCAACTAAACTTTGAGCTTTTTTCATAAAATGCCATTTCTTTCAACAATATTTTAGCACGAAGGTTTAATTTGTAAAACCACCTTTATCCGTTAATCTTCTTTACGATTTTTGCCACCGTTATTGCATTTTTTTCTTGTTACTATTATAATAGTTCAGCACCTGCAAAAAGTGTATTAACTACGCTTTTTACTGAGTATTTTTTAAATAAGGAATTAATAAAAATGGCACTTACTTTTCAAGAATTAATATTGAATTTATCAAAATTTTGGTCAGAATACGGTTGCGTAATTCAACAGCCTTATGATATTGAAAAAGGGGCTTCAACAATGAACCCTGCGACTTTTTTAAGAGTTTTAGGTCCTGAACCGTGGCAAACGGCTATGGTTGAACCTTGCCGTCGTCCTGCTGATGCAAGATATGGTGAAAACCCTAACAGATTAGGACATTACTTTCAATATCAAGCTATTTTAAAACCGTCTCCTGACAACGCTCAAGAGCTTTATTTAAAAAGTTTGGAAGCTATGGGAATAGATTTATCAAAACACGATGTAAGATTCGTTGAAGATAACTGGGAATCTCCAACTCTTGGTGCTGCAGGTGTAGGCTGGGAAGTTTGGCTTGATGGTATGGAAATCACACAATTTACATATTTTCAACAAGTCGGAGGATTGGAAATTCGCCCTGTTGCTTTAGAAATAACTTACGGACTTGAAAGAATTGCTATGTATCTTCAAAATGTTAATTCGGTTTTTGACGTTATGTGGAATGATAAATTAAAATATGGTGATATTTACCATCAAAACGAAGTTGAACAATCTAAATACAACTTTGAGGTTTCAAATTCTGAAAGCTTATTCAAGATGTTTGACTTGTACCAAAATGAAGTTGATAATTGTGTTAAGGCTGAACTCGTACTTCCTGCCTACGATTACGTTCTAAAATGTTCTCAAACATTTAACTTATTAGATGCAAGAGGCGTTATTAGCAAAGACGAAAGAAATAATTTTATAGGAAGAGTTCGTTCAATGGCTTCATCTGTAGCAAAATTATATGTTGCTCAGAGAGAAAAAATGGGATTCCCTTTATGTAAAGAAGTTGAGAAAGTTGGGATATAATAGATGACAAGAAAAGAATTCAGAGCTAATTTTTCAAAGGATTTTATACATAATTTAATAAGAACAAAAAATCCTGATGAGATGTTGGCTGATGCAAAAAACGAGGGCTTGGAAAAAACACTCGGAGTTTGGGATTTAATAATCCTTGGAATTGGTGCAATAATCGGTTCGGGGATTTTTGCTGTAGTAGGAATTGCAGCTTGTGGCGGGTCAGATGGTCCGGGTGCAGGTCCTGCACTTATGGTTTCAATGATAATTGCAGCCTTTGCTTGTGTTTTCTCTGCACTTTGCTATTCGGAATTTTCAACAATGATACCGGTTGCTGGCGGTGCTTACACTTACACATTTGCAACACTCGGTGAATTTGCAGCATGGATGGTTGGCTGGATTTTAATGCTTGAATATGCTATCGGTTACATCGCCGTAGCCTGTGCATGGTCTAACCACTTTATGCAACTTTTAAAAGGTTTAGGAAGATTTTTGCCTGTTTGGTTAACTAATCCTCCGATTTGGATTGTTAATGATTACGGTTCTGCTTCAGAAATGTTGGCTAAGACAAATGTTAATCCTCATAGCATAATTCCGTTTTTCCACGGTATTCCTATTTGTTTTAATTTGCCTGCTATGCTTGCTATCGTTGCAATTACAGCAATTTTGATAAAAGGTACTAAAGATTCTGCTAAAATGGCAGGAATTATGGTTTATATAAAACTTGCAGTTATTGCTCTATTTTTACTTGTCGGAGCTTTTTACGTAAAGCCTACAAACTGGGTTCCATTTGCTCCTAACGGTATGCAAGGTATTTTTATGGGTGCATTTATAATTTTCTTTGCATATATCGGTTTTGACGCACTTG
>JAGOIO010000151.1 GCA_017995595.1 bacterium
GATATATTCTACATTATATTTGATAATTACCAATATGCAATACTACAAAAATATTTCTTCATACATAAAGCAAAGGCGGCTCAATAAAGGTGTTTCTCTAAACGAATTTGCAATCGAAAATGAGTTAGAACCTGCGACTTTAAGCAGATATGAAAACGGCAAAAGGTCTATTAGCTTAATGAATATGGTAAAAATTGCAAACGGTTTTGAGCAAACACTCGCCGAATTTTTAGCAGATTTTGAAAAAGAATATAATTTATAAATAGCTCATCCCTGCAAGATGTTATAATTAGTTTGTTGGGGGGGATTATGCAGGAAAATAAAACAAAAACTATCGCTTGGAATAGCATCAAGGCTGAATTTTTGGAAGGTGTTACCCCTAAAGATTTGGCTATAAAATACAATGTTGATGCTAGGCAAATTCACAACAAAGCTTATAATGACGGCTGGACTAAGGAAGTAAAGAAGATTCAAGAGAATATAAGAGAAATTACGCAAGATAAGATTAAAACCCTAACAAACAAAGCTCTAAGCCGTTTAGAAGATGTTTTAAGCGATACAGGGGCATCAAATAGCGACATAATAAACGCCACTAGGGTAATTAACGACATAAACGGCTTGAAAGTATCAAAGCAGGAAGTTGAACAAACAAATCTTAACGCAACGCCGTTTAAGATTGAAATAATTGAGTAATGCAAATTCTTTATAATTGTTTTGGGTACTTTTTTCTAATTGTGATAGAATAATCATGAGTAATACTTAACTAGGGGTTTTTAATGCTTCGAGGTGGAAAAAGAGAAGGTGCAGGGCGTAAGTCAAGAAAGCTTGATAAAAGCAAGGTATCTGCATACATTCAAGATAGAGAGCTTTTGAATCAGCTTGCAAAAGAACTTGAAATTCCGACTATTGAATTATTGCATCAAGTTATTATCCACAAAGATTTTAACAGCATCATTGAAGAATTGAGAAAACCCGAAACACTAAAAGAATGGTATAAAAGCAACGATTAATATTGTGCCCAAATTGTGCCTAAAATTAAAATAACTCTATTAAAATTGATACTAATTAATAAAGGTACACTTTTCTAAAACTATTGATTTTATTAACTCTATTAAACTTCATTATAATCGGTTAAGATTGATTAAAGTACCTTTTTCATACTTCTAAGCGGTAGGTCATGCGTTCGAATCGCATCCAGGGTAAATTTTTAAAAGAGGGTTCAAACCCTCTTTTTTTGCATATAAAATATTTGACAAATTCTAATTTATATAGTCTATTTCGTTTGATAAAATTAAACTTCTTCACAATTTGTTCGCTATCTTTGAAAGTATAATTTAATTTTTACGGTAAAGGAAAATCTATGCAAAATAATATTAATAATGCGATTTCGAATACTAAAAATTCTTCTAATAAAAATAATAATCAGCCGTTTGAAAATCTATACTCAAATATCATTGAACCACTTATCATTCCTTATGAAAATGAAAGACTCCAAACTTTTTGGATTACTCTTATAAAAATAATTTTTATCAATATTTCACTTATCGCATTAGATTTCTTCGTCTATTCTACAATGCATCTTAATATCGAAGACGAAGTCGCCAGATATATAATCAGTGCTCCTCTTATTGTTGATTTTCTTGCAACTTGTTTGGTTTATGAGACAGCAGATTCTAAAATAAGAAAAGAGGCTAAATATAATATTTTAAAGCCAATGACACCTCTTATCGGCGAACTTATATGGACAGAAGAACATCTCATTACTCGTTCAGATATTCAAAAGTTCAAATTTTGTCTTAGAGCTGAAGAAGAGACAGCTGATGACGGATTTAAAGGTTCTCTAGAAGAAGTTCCGGTCAAAATTCAAGAAATATATTTGGAGCATACTGAAGGTGCAGGAAGAAGCCGCCACGAAGTCATAGATTTTAAAGGGATTGCAATTTCACTAAGAATGAACAAAACTTTCAAAGGATTAACTATTGTAAAACGTGATTTAGGAAATTTCTTGGGTTTAAACAGAAACGCAAAATCAATCGCAGGTCTTGAAAAAGTCGCTTTAGAAAGTATTGATTTTGAGAAAGAATTTGAAGTCTATTCCTCTGATCAAGTCGAAGCTCGCTACATTTTAACCACAAGTTTTATGGAAAAATTAGAAAACATTAAAAATGATTTTTCTGCGAAATATGTTGAATGCGGATTCTTCGAAGGACACGTTTTATTTCTTTTATGGACTCAAAAAGACATGTTTGAAGTCGGAGATTTAATACACTCTTTTAAAAACAAAGAAATGTACGAAGAAGCCTATAACGAAATGAAATCCATTAGTGAAATGATTAAGCATCTTAAGCTTAATATCAAAACAGGACTTTAATTTCCGTTATATTTTTTGTTATATTCAAAATTTAAAGTTAAGCGTTTATAAAACTGAACTAATTTACAAGCGATTTGCTCTTACATAAGTATCAACTATTGTATAAGCTGTTCTTGTTGTACCTGCAGGTAATTCAGCCTCATCACCCTTCATCAATAAGAAAAGAGGACAAATCAAAACACTTAATACTATTGATAATGTCATTTTATCATCAGGATTGGCTGAAATGCTACCTGATAAAGGAATATAAGTTCCATCAACTGCGTTTGTGTGGAAATCTGTTATTGTCAAGACTCCGGACTTGCCAATCATACCCTTATTACTGGCAAACGTTATTTGTGCTGTTACTGGAGCACCAGCTCTTATTAATACTGTTCCGCTCTCATTTTTTACATTATTCAATACTGAAAAATTAACCGTTCCGCCACTTACAACATCTTTTGTTGTTATTGTATCCGTACATCTTATAATTATTGGCGTATGAGCAGGTAACATTGATTTTCCGCTTTCATTATAAGCTAATTTCATTGATGGATATTTATATGTAGCAGTAATTTTATCTGTCGTCTTCATAAAATCGTATAAAGATTTTTTGCTCATTGGAGTTTCCGCTGATAATGGTGATGCAAACATTACCAAAAATGAGAAAATAAGTGTTAAACTGGTTAATTTTTTAATTTGCATGAATTTTTCCTTCCTTATTCTTTAATAAATAGCAAAGGCAAACTGTAAATAATATGCCCATAATAATTCCAACAAAAAACCTTATAATATTCCCTGTATTGTTTTTTAGAAAATAATTACACACAATATCAAATATTACAAGTCCTGATAAAAAGATAAAAGTTTTAATATTAATATTTAATTTATTAAACATAGCCAAAACTGTAGTTATTGCAACACCTGTATAAAAACCGAAGCATCTGCAACACAAAGCCATTGGATATCCAAAAATCCAAAAACTTCTATCAGGTTGCTGATGACAAGAATAAATATAGGTTTCGGTTAATTTTGCAGAAATATCATATTGATGGAAATATGCCATAATCGGTGCTAACAAACTTCCCATTACAAAAAATAAGCTATAAATGCAGAATATTCCAAGAATTATGTTTTTTATCTTTTTCGTCATTAGTTTTTAATATATATTCTTCCTACCTAAAAGACATTATAACAGAAATTAATGACAATATAACATATTTTTACCAACTGTAAAGAGGGTCTCGCTTGAAATATTTTTTTTACTGTTCTAATATTATTTCTGAAAGCTGGAATATAATATGAAAAAGCAGAAAAAATTTCAAATTATTTCAATCGCCTTGATTGGAATAATGTATTTCTTTGTAAATATACAACGTGCCGCTATTCCCGGAGCGATTTTTGATACACTACAAGCTGATTTCAAAGCTAATGCAGGTCAAATAACTGCCTTAGGTGCAATACTTATGTACATCTACGCAATTATGCAATTAGTTCTCGGGGTTTTGATTGAAAGATTTAGCGGTAAAAAAATTATC
>JAGOIO010000152.1 GCA_017995595.1 bacterium
TGTCTTTCTAATTCAGTTCTAACCTCTGCATCGTAGCGGTCAAGTTCTTTTATTTCATTATTTATTCTCGAAATTTCTGCAAATTTTGTTCCACCCTCTATTGGTTTCCATTGAGCAAAAACACCCAACCTTAAATTCGTAGCATCTGGCTTTGGAAGAATTGTTGGAACAGTAAGTTTACCTGCAGGATAGTATCTTAAATCAGGAGATGGAATTACCGTATCACCTGTAAACTCACGATTCATCAAACTTGTATATTCCAAGCTTAGCTTTGCATCTGGCAATATGAACTTTTGAACATACATAGCTCTCTCGTATTCTTTCATTTTTCTTGCTTCTTTTAACTTTGCAAGTTCAGGAGAAACTTTGTAAGACTCATCAACAAGCATTTTTGTAAAAGCTTCCAAATTATTTGGAGTTGAAACATAATCTATTATATTTATACAGCTGGTAAAAAATGCCGGATCATTAGCTCTTAATGGAGCAAGTGAAAATCTTTCAGATTGAGGTTTATCAAGTAACTTATTTATAGCCAATCTCACATTTTTTAAATCTGCTTTCATATCAAGAAATTCTTGGTCTTCTGTAAATAATTGAGTTGCCCAACGAAGCGTTTCTTCTTTTCCACATAACCCCATTTGCTCTCTAACCCTTGCTATTGCAAGATTTTCTCTGGATTCTACAACATTTTGTTTCTGTACTGCAACTAAATTTTCTAAAATTAACTCTTGAATATATAGCGTAGCAACATCTATACCCATATTTTGTTCAGTTAGCCTTTGTTCATCTTTTGCAAAGTTTACAGCCTTTTTCTTAACAAGAATATTTGTAACAAGAGCCGGAGAATAAATTATCTGTTCAACACCCATTGAGAAAACTCCGGTTTTTTCCGGCATTGAAATTTTCGTTGAATCTGCATAATCGTAGTTATATTGTTGATAGCCCAATGTCATTTCCAATGTAGGCAAATATTTCAACATCGCAGCCAAAGAAGCTCTTTTTGCAGCAGTAACAAGTAATTTTTTTCGTTCTATATCAATGTTCTGTTTACTTAACGTATCAAATACGGTTGATAAATTATAAACTTGAGGTTTTTTGTTTGAAATAATTTCAGCATTATTCAATAATCTTAAATGAGGATCATATCCTATCAAATCAGCAGTATCTTTATTAAAATAAATAATCTGGTCTTCATAGAACTGAATAGGTTTTGGTTGCATTTTTGCACCGTTCAAAACTCCTCTTATGCTAAAAGACGTAGCTTCTGCCAATTTTCTGTCTAAGTCATACGCCCCTGCACCCATTAAAACTCCGTCCTGAACATCATCTTTACCCATTGTTGAAAATGTTGGGATTTTTTTTGAATTAATACCGCTTATAAGTATATGCTTTTTATCTTCTGACAAGTTGAATAAAGGAGTTATAACAACCGCATCTGCATTAAAAGATGAAATTCTTTTCAAAGCCTCATCAATATTTGAATTTTCAACAGGTATTACTTTATAATCAAAGCCTTTTAATTTTTCAGATAAGATATCATTCCAATCTTTTCTTGTCTTATAAAAGCTTTCATTCATAAGTACCGCAACCTTTTTGAAAGGAATTAACCTATGAAATAACTGAATTCCTTTTAAACTTTGCTGAACAGGATTAAAGAAATCTCCACCTAAATCCCTTAAACCATATTGATCAATTGTAACAACAAACTTTGGCTTATCATGTTTTGAATTGTAATATTTTGTAGAAAGATAACCTAATGAAACAACCATTGTTGCATCAGAATTCATAGCTCTTTCGCTTGCATCTTGAACACTTTTTGTTGTCCAATTTCCTGTATAAACATTTTTTTGAGAAAAACCTGCCTTATAATCAGGTGCAGTTGTCTCAATAATAGATTGCTTAAATTTTTTCAAAACTTCTTCATTTTTCTCTGAAGGTCCATCAAAAACAAATGCATATTTTATTGTTCTTGCATTTTTCTTATAAACAATAGGTGCTTTTGCAACTTTTTGAACACCACTTGCAACAACAGGTACAGCCATTGTAATTCCTGAAAAATTAAACATCGATAGTCCAATTAACAGTACAGTTAAAATCTTTTTCACAATTATATTCTCCCTAGATTCTTTATTTTTATACGTGTATTTCTAAAATATCTGAAAAAGAGGGAAAATAAAGAACAATTAAGGGTTAAAACACTAAAGAAGCAATTATTCCAAAGGTTTTCGGATTTACAAACCTTAATAAACCTATAAAAATTGGTCGGTCGTTTGATTTAATTAATGTTTGATTTGTACTTATTTTTTTTGTAATATAAAAAAATGGAAACACTACAAAAATCGACAATTACAAAACGTAAAATAATGAATGCGGCAACAATGCTTTTTGCAGGCAAAGGTTTTGAATCGACAACAACAAGAGAAATTTGTACTGCAGCAGATGTTAATTTGAGCCTGATATCTTATTATTTTAAGACTAAAGAAGGTTTATATGCCTGTATTATTGACTCTGTACTTAATTACGGTTTAAAATATATGGAAAAAGAGATTTTGGAGACTGAAAATCTAGCCAATATGTCAAAATCCGAAAAAATCGAGTTATATAAAAGGCTTTTAAATACTTTTGCCGAATTTTTGTATTCAGACAATGTACCCAATAGCTTTGTAATACTTATGATAAAAGAACAAACCTCACCAAACTCAACGTTTAGTGAATTATATGTAAAAAAAATAAATATATTATATTCTGCATTAAGAAGGATTTTGAGTTCAATAACCGGCACCGTAGAAAGTGATAAGAAAATAATATTCACAGTTTCAACAATAGTCGGACAAATTTTATCTTGGAAAATAATGAATAGAGCGACACTTCAAGCACTAAAACAAAAAGAATATACATCAGAAGATAAGAAAAGAATTAACCAAATTGTAGAAAATTTTGTAGAAGAAGCCATAATGGAACTTTAATTTAAGAACTTCCGCACATAACTACCAAGGATAATCGTCTTTTATTTCCCAACCGTCAAGTTGAATTAATTTACCACAAAATAATCCTGCCGCACTAGCACTTGCTAATTTATTACACCCAAATCTATTATCACTTAAAGCTAATTCTCGAGTATTAACATAAAAATCCATCATTGCGATTTTATCCAAATCTTGATTTTTATAAAATCCACTATCTGAGATATTAAACAATCTCATAAAAAATATATCTTTTCCAATAATATTTGGCTTTTTATTTCCATTTATATCAACTACTATATTAACAAAATGTCCGGCATGAAAATCAAAGATACAAGATGTACCATCAGATAACAATACAGAATATACAGAACTACAACCATTTTCAGAACACTCCATTGTTTTACCGTTTAACCAAGTTTTCGTTCTAATTCCGCAGTCATCTGTATTTTGAGTACCACAATCTTTTGCTATAGAAAGATATGGAATTATATATGTTTTCATAAAAGTAGTAATACCTAAAGTCCAATCCCAACTTGGGCCATCACCATTTTCAACCTTTGAACGCTCATAAGCTTGAGACATCGTAGTATAAGCCTTTTTAAGACCAACAACAGTTTGATGTTTTTGTGTTTTTTGCATAAGTGTAGGAATTGTCATCGCTGCAACAATACCAATTATGCCAAGAGTAATTAGCACTTCTGCTAAAGTAAATGCATTTGAGCGATTTATCATTCTAATTCCTCTTGGGTTATTAAACATATAAATTATACCACTTTTTAATATTTTTTTCAACATATAAAAATTTTACATGTTTTACGGATTATGCGGAAGTTACAAGATATTAAAT
>JAGOIO010000020.1 GCA_017995595.1 bacterium
GCTTTTGATTTTATTTCAAAAAAAAGATTTTTTCTTTCCTCGTTTGACAGGTAACCTGAGCAAGAAATTTTAATTTTTGATGTTGATGCAAATTGAAGCGGATTACCAGAGATTTTTTCCATTAAAAGCTTTTTAAGTTCATTTCTACCGCCTTGTGTAATTTCATAAAAGCCTGATTGCTTTCCTCCATCTGAAATAGTTTTTCTGGATTTGACAAATCCTGAATCTTCAAGTCTGTTTAATGCGGGTTTTATCGCACCAAAACTCGGCTTTGTATAAGCTCCAAATTCATCAGTAATATATTTTAAGAGCCCATACATTGTATTTTCACGTTTAGAAAGCATATATAAAATCAGCAATTCAATCATATTTTAATAATATCATAAAATTTTTATACAAAACAAATCGTAATAAAATATAAATAATATTTTGATAAATTTTCTGTTTGGTTTATAATTCAGGGTATCACAAAATTTTAAGAATTGAGGAAATAGTGTTAGGAATACTCGAAGAAACCGATAATATAGCAGAAATTGTAAAAAGCACAAATTTAAAACACATCGCAATTATTATGGACGGAAATCGTCGTTGGGCTAAAGAAAAAGGCTTCCCAACAGCAGTCGGACATAAAAAGGGTGTTTCGGCTTTAAAAAAAACTGTTGAGGCTTGTAAAGATTTTGGTATAAAATACTTAACCGTATATGCTTTTTCTACAGAAAATTGGAATAGAAGTCCTGAAGAAGTTTCCTTTTTAATGGATTTGTTTGTAAAGACTATTACAAAAGAATTGCTTGAATTGTGCCAAAAAGATGTATCGTTGAATTTTATTGGTGATTTGTCAAAACTTAGTCCAAAATTACAAAAAGTTTTAGATGATGCTAAAGAAAAAACAAAAGAAAACAAAAGTGTTTATCTCCAAATAGCTATAAATTATGGCGGAAGAGATGAAATCGTTAATTCTGTTAAAAAAATTGCAAAAGATGTAAAAAATGGTATTATTTCAGCTGATGAAATATCAGAAGATACAATTTCTTCAAATTTATATAACCCGGAAATGCCCAATCCCGATTTGTTAATCAGGACAGGTGGTGAGATGAGAGTTTCAAACTACTTATTGTGGCAAATCGCATATTCAGAATTCTACGTTACTAAAACCTATTGGCCTGACTTCGATAAATCAGCTCTAGAAGATTCAGTTTTAGAATTTAATCGTCGCCAGAGAAGATATGGTGCTTAACACGAGGGCCTTTTTGTGATTACTATTGTTCTTGCCACGTCAAATAAAAATAAAGTTAGAGAAATAAATTCAATAATGAATGAATTTAATGTTGAATTTATACTTCCGCCATTAGCCTTTGATCCTCTTGAAACAGGTAGTACTTTTGCTGAAAATGCTTTAATAAAAGCTAAAGAAGCTTATTTGCTAACCAAATTACCTGTATTAGCTGATGATTCAGGGCTATGTGTTGATGCTTTAAATGGTGAACCAGGTATATTTTCAGCTCGTTATGCAAAAACTCCAATAGAACGAATTATAAAACTTCTTCATGCCTTAGACGGTGTGCCTGAGGATAAAAGAACTGCACATTTCGTTTGTTCTTTGGTTTTGTTAAATAAAAATGGTGAAAAGATTTTTGCTACCGAAGGTAAGTGCTACGGTAAAATTGGTTTTGAAATGAAAGGTCAAAATGGCTTTGGGTATGACCCAATATTTGTTGTAGATAAAATTGGCGAAACTATGTCTCAATTATCAGAAAATAAAAAAAATGAAATTTCACATAGAGCGTTAGCACTTAAAAGTTTACAAGATTATTTATTGAGCAATTTTACCGAAATATCCAACTAAAAGCCTATAAAATTTGGTTTTACAAAAAATTTAAAAATGCTTGATTTTAAAATGTTTTTATAGGATAATCAGAATAGTGATAAAAATCACGTAATTGTGAATGTAATCACACAATGTAATAAGGAATAGCCGGAAGGAGATTAAAATGAGTACTCAAAGTCCTCAGAAGATTGACTTTAAAAAGGTCGATGAGATTTTAAAATCTTATAATTCAGACAAGTCAAATTTGATTGGAATTTTGCAGAAAGTCCAAGAAGAATTTAGATATTTACCTGAAGATGCAATGACATATATCGGAACAAAGGTTGAAGGTTTGTCGCCTGCTACTGTCTATGGTGTAGCAACTTTTTATGCACAATTTTCACTAGAACCAAAAGGAAAATATGAAATAAAAGCATGTGATGGTACAGCATGCCACGTTAGAGGTTCAATGCCTGTTCTAAATGCTATAAAAGCAAAATTGAACTTAAAAGGCGGTCAACTTACTTCTGATGATGGAATGTTCTCATTAGAAACTGTTAGCTGTTTGGGTGCTTGTGGTTTGGCTCCTGTTGTAGTTATAAACGGGAAAGTTTATCCTCAAATGACTTCAGACGCAGTTAAAATAGTTCTCGATACAATTTTGAAGGAGGAAAAATAATGGCGTTTGATATAAAAGCTGAGCAAGAAAAAGCAAAACAACATATTGAGGCTCAAGGGCTTAGAGTTTTGGTTTGTACTGGTACCGGTTGTATTGCAAACGGTTCTTTAAAAGTTCAAGAAAAATTTAAAGAGTTAGGTGCTAATGTTTCTGCACTTACAAATTATGATAAAATGACTATCGTCCCAACAGGTTGCCATGGTTTTTGTGAACAAGGTGTGTTGGTTATTATTCCTGATTTAGATGTAACTTATGTTAGAGTTAAGCCTGATGATGTTGAAGAAATTTTTGAAAGTCATGTTAAAAACGGAAAACCTGTTGAAAGACTTTTGTACGTTGATCCACATACAAACGAGCATATTGCAAAAAATGAAGATATTAATTTTTATGCAAAACAAAAAAGAACAGCTCTAAAAAATTGTGGTCATATAAACGCTGAATCTATTGAAGAAGCTTTTGCCGTAAGAGGATATGAAGCTTTAAATAAAGTGTTAACTGAAAATAAACCAGATGCTGTTATTCAAGAAATCTTGGATTCAGGATTAAGAGGTAGAGGTGGCGGAGGCTTCCCTACAGGTTTAAAATGGAAATTTACTGCAGCAAACAGAGGCGGAAAGTCTTACGTAGTTTGTAACGGTGATGAAGGAGACCCAGGTGCTTTTATGGACCGTTCTGTTATGGAAGGTGATCCTCATAAATTGTTAGAAGGTATGGCTATTGCAGCTTTTGCTATTGGTGCTGATGAAGGTTATATCTATGTAAGAGCTGAATACCCTCTTGCTATTAAGAGATTAAGAAAAGCTATTAAAGATGCTGAAGAAGCTAATGTCTTAGGGCAAAATGTTATGGGTACTGATTTTAGCTTTAAAATTAATATCAGAGAAGGTGCCGGAGCTTTCGTTTGTGGTGAAGAAACTGCATTGATGGCTTCTATTGAAGGTGAAAGAGGTATGCCTCGTCCGAAACCTCCATTCCCTGCAAACAAAGGTTTGTTTGGAAGACCTACTTTGATTAATAACGTAGAAACTTTAGCAAATGTTCCATTGATTATTTTGAATGGTTCAAGCTGGTTTAGTTCTTTCGGTACTGAAAAATCAAAGGGTACAAAAACTTTCGCTTTAACAGGTGAAGTTAATAATACTGGTTTGATTGAAATTCCGATGGGAACTACGCTTCGTGATATCGTATTTGATATTGGTGGCGGTATTAGAAACGGTAAAAAATTCAAAGCTGTTCAAATTGGTGGTCCGTCAGGTGGTTGTTTGACTGAAGAACACCTTGATATTGAAATGGATTATGATAACTTAATTAAAGCAGGTGCTATGATTGGTTCTGGCGGATTGGTTGTTATGAATGAAGACACTTGTATCGTTGAAGTTGCACGTTTCTTTATGAACTTTACTCAACACGAATCTTGCGGAAAGTGCGTTCCTTGTCGTGAAGGTACTAAGCAAATGTTGAAGATTTTGGAAAAAATCGTTGCCGGTAAAGGTGAAATGGAAGACCTTGATACATTGGAAGAATTGGCAAAGGCTGTTAAAGATGGTGCTTTGTGTGGTTTAGGTAAAACTGCTCCAAACCCTGTTCTTTCAACTTTAAAATATTTTAGAGACGAATATATTGCTCACATTAGAGATAAGAAATGTCCGGCAGGTGTTTGTACTGCTTTGAAGAAAATCGTTATCAAGGAAGATTTATGTAAGGGTTGTACAAAATGTGCAAGAACTTGCCCTGTTGGAGCTATTTCAGGCACAGTTAAACAACCTCACAAAATTGACCAATCTAAATGTATTAAATGTGAAGCTTGCTTAAAGGGTTGTCCATTTAAAGCAATCGTTAAAGAATAATGAAGAATAAGGAATAATAAAAATGACAGATAAGAAAACATTAATTGTAGAAGGAAAAGAAGTCGAATTTACAGACGAACCTAACCTTTTAGAAGTTATCCGAAAAGCCGGATTTACAGTTCCTACATTTTGCTATCGTCCTGACTTGACACAATTTGGTGCTTGCAGAATGTGCGTTGTAGAAGTTGAATATCCAAATGGCAGAGTGATGATAAATTCATCTTGTACAATGCCTCCTGAAGCAGGTATCAAAGTAAGAGTGAATACTGACAGAATTAGAAAAATAAGAAAAACTGTTTTGGAATTACTTCTTGCAAACCATGATAGAGAATGTACAACTTGTAATAAATCAGGCAAATGTGAATTACAACAATATTCAGAAGAATATGGCATTAAAGATATTAAATTCCCTAAAAAAGAAAAGTGGGAATATTTGCCAATCGATGATAAAAATCCTTCAATCGTTCGTGATCCAAACAAGTGTATTCTTTGCGGAGCTTGTGTAAGAGCTTGTAATGAATATCATGGACACCAAGTTCTAGGTTTTGCCAACAGAGGTTCAAATACTGTTGTTCAACCTATGGCAGGAAAACCTCTTGCAGGTGTTGATTGTGTTTATTGTGGTCAATGTCAAGCAGTTTGTCCGACAGGAGCTTTGACAATTAAAGATAACGTTGATGAAGCTTGGGCTTTAATTAATAATCCTGAAAAGAAGGTTATTGTTCAAATGGCTCCATCTGTAAGAGTTGGTTTAGGCGAAGAATTTGGTCTTAAACCTGGTGAGAACGTAATCGGATTGTTAAATGCTGCATTGAGAAGAATCGGATTTGATTTAGTATTTGATGTTAACTTCTCTGCTGACTTAACTATTATGGAAGAAGCTCATGAATTCTTAGAAAGATTAAAATCTGGTGAAAATTTACCTATCTTTACTTCTTGCTGTCCAGCTTGGGTTAGATATTTAGAAACTCACCACCCTGATATGATTCACCACTTGTCTTCTTGTAAATCACCTGAAGGTATGCTTTCTCCAATTGTTAAAGAATTGGTTCCAAAGTATTTTGATGGTTACAAAAAGGAAGATATTGCTGTTGTTTCAATTATGCCTTGTACCGCTAAAAAGTATGAAGCAAAACGTCCTCAATTAAGAGAAGACGGAAAACCTGAAACTGATGTCGTTTTAACAACACAAGAAATTGCTAAAATGATAAAAGGTGCAGGTATTGACTTTACAGCGTTGCAACCTGAAGACAATGATTCACCATTCGGTCAATACTCTGGTGCCGGAACAATTTTCGGTGCATCTGGCGGTGTTGCTGAAGCTGCAGTTCGTACTGCTTATGAATCTGTTACGGGGGAAACATTAAAAGATGTTGATTTTAAGGCTCTTCGTGGTGTTGATAAAAACTCTCGTTCAAAAGAAGCTGAAGTTGACATTAAAGGTACAAAGGTTGTTGTAAGAGTCGTTTCTACTCTTCGTGAAGCAGAAAAAGCTATTCAAGAAATTAAGAATGGTACATCAAAATTCCATATCTTAGAAGTAATGGCTTGTCCTGGAGGTTGTATAAACGGCGGTGGACAACCGAGAAGTTGCAAAGACTTGTCTGTAAGAGAAGCCAGAGCAAAAGGTTTGTACAAAGAAGATACAGAATTAAAATTCAGAAAATCTCATGATAACCCTGATATCAAGAAATTATATGCAGAATATCTTGAAAATCCTGGTTCTCATAAAGCCCATGAAATATTGCATACTACTTATGCTAATATGTTTGATGGTTCTTATAGAGATTTAAAATAGTCTAAATTGACATATTGAAAAAGAGGTCAAAAGCAAAGCTTTTGACCTCTTTTTTTTGAAAAATTTTTATTATTTATTAGCCAACACTTGTACCAAGGAATTTTTGTATATTTGATTTATCAAAAACCTCAATACTTTCAGTAGAATGGATAAAAATTAAACAACTAATTAGAGATTTAAAAATATCAAAGTCAGCAAAAGATAATTTTTTTCTCAAATCTGCAACATTATTTGCTAAAAATTCTGTAATAACTATTTTGTCGTTAAAAACAAGACTTGAAAAATAATCAAAAGCTTCTTTAGTTTTGACACCTTCAAGGTAAATTATATCAGGTGATTGAAATTCAATAAATCTAAGAGCCTTATCAAGATTAAAACCAATATTTTCATTTAATTCGCATTGGTTAACATTTGTAAGATTGTATTTTGCAATAGATTCAATTGTCATAATATTATTGTTAACACTTGCTATTTCTGAAAGTAATGAATAAATCATGTGCGTTTTACCGCTTAATGATGAACCGCAAACTAAAATTATGCCAGGTGTAGTTAAAGCTGTTCTTATTGTATCAAGCCTACTACTTTCGGGAATGATTTTTTCTAATTTTTGAGGTGGTTTATAAATTTTTAGTGAAATTCTTTCTCCAAGAATTGTAGGAAATGCAGAAATACTTGCAATTAAATTTATATTATCGACTTTAAAGCAAAGTTTTCCCAGTTGAGGTACTTCACTAACTGAGGGGTCAAGGTTTGATAAAGTTTTAATCTTTGCAATAAAAGAAGCTGCAAGAACAGAAGGAATTGCACCTTTATTTATTGTATCAGAGTTAGTTTTAAAATTAACCACAAGTCCGTTTTCTACAAACTCAAAATAAACTTCATGAACATTTTCAAAAATTGCTTGTTTAAGAATAGAACGAATAATTTTCTGAATATGTTCTTCATTTAAATCTTCACTGTGAAGTTCTTCTCTCCAATCAAATTCAGTACTATTTGATGTAAAAATATCCTCTACCGTATTTTCTTTTGAATAATATTCTTCAATTTTTTTATTGATACTTTTTTCAGAAGAAATTACAGGTTCAATAGAGCATTCAGCTTGTTCAATGACTTTATCTATGGCGAATAAATCCAAAGGGTCTGCCATAGCGATAGTTAAGACTTCTTCAATCTTAAAAAGCGGAATAATTCTATATTTTTTAGCATCAGAATAACTTATGTATTTTAAACATTTTTTATCAAGAGAATAATCGTCAAGATTAACATAAGGAACATGAAGTTTTGCTTCAATAAATTTTAGCAAAGCTTCTTCTGTTATATAACCAGAATTAATAAGAGCTTGTCCAATATTTATGTTTTGGGCTTTTGCAATTTCTTCAGCTCTTTCAATAGTTTCATATTCGACAAGAGAATCTCTTACGAGGTCATATTTTAATTTTTCAAGAGTTTTATTTGTTACTACCTGTTCCATTCTTAATCCTTATTTAGGTAACTTTCAACTTTTTTAACAATATCATCTAATTCAAAAGGCTTTGTTATGTATTCGTCAACGCCAGTTTCTTCACCTATTAATTTATCTTCTTCTTGAGAACGTGCGGTAACCATGAGAATAGGAATATTTTTATACTTATTGTCATATTTTAAAAGACGGCAAATTTTATATCCGTTAATTTTTGGCATCATTACATCAAGAATTATTAAATCAGGTAAAACTTCTTTTGCCATTTTTAATCCGTCTTCGCCATTATAGGCACAAGCACATTCAAAACCGTCAGCTTCAAGTACAAACTTTAAGCTCTCAACAATATCGGCTTCATCATCAACAATAAGTATTTTTTTCATAGTTGTAATTTACCTATCCCCTTCCAAAAAACCAATTTTTCTATAAGACACATCAGCTTTTTTTATTAACTCATTTTCATCAATCGCATCGTCCGGATACACTGAGTATGAAAACATTATATCACAATTTGAGTATAAATTGCTATAATCAGAAACATATTTTTCAAGCTTTTTCTTAGTAAAATCTGCAGAAAATCCGTCTCCGTCAGGTATTACTATTGTTAAAATTTTATCTTTTCCATCATCTTCTTCAATTTGATTGTTCAAATAAGATTCACCAAAAAGTTTTTTTTCTGAGATTAAATCTTTCATAATGTTTCTATCAGTTTTTATTTTTAAGAGTGCAACTGAAGTATTGTTCACTTTTGCTCGTTGCAAAAGTTGTTTAAATCTGAGCATAAAATTATTAATTTCATTTGCAAGCGGAATTACAAAATGAAAAGTAGAGCCTTTTCCTTGTTTACTTTCACACCAAATTGAGCCTTTATGAGCATCGAGTAATTGTCTTGCAATAGGTAAACCAAGTCCGGAACCTCCCACTTTTCTTGAAAGTGAGTTTTCGATTTGTGCAAATTTATCAAATACGTGAGCCAAATCTTTTTGTGCAATTCCTATGCCCGTGTCTTTTACGCTTACAAGAAGATAATTTCCTTTTAATCGTTTAAGTTCATTATCAAAGCAAATATTATATTTTAGGTCATCAGCATTTGTAATTTTTGTTTCAATTTTTATTTTTCCACCAACATTTGTAAATTTTATTGCATTTGAAACAAGATTCGTTAAAACCTGTTCCAACCTGTGAGAATCGGCATAAATGTCAGAAAAATTATCCTGAATTTTAGTTTCAATCGTTAAGCCCTTTTCTTTTGCGACACCTTCCAAACTGGTTTTTACATATTCAATTACAGGTTCAATTTTTGAAATTTCAAATTTAAAGTCCATTTTACCGGCTTCAATTTTTGATAAATCAAGCAAATCATTAATAATTCCAGAAAGCCTTATTACATTTCGTTTTGCCATATTTATAAATTTTTTCATATTTTCAGTCAGATTACCTGTTTTTCCGCTGAGTAAAATTTCAAGATAATTTTTAATTGCAGTTAAAGGTGTTCTCAGTTCGTGTGAAACAATTGAAATAAATTCTGATTTTAATCTTTCCAGTCTTTCCAGTTTTTGATTAGTTTTTTTTATTTCTTCATAAAGCGAGGCACTTTTTAATGGCAAAGAAACTTGTTGAGCAATAGTTTGAAAACAAGTTGCATCTTCTGTTGTAAATTCAGTTTCTCTATATATTTCAATAAAACCGAAGAAATTTTCACTTAAATTAACCGGTGCAAATAAGTTGTCATATCTTAAAACCGAAAAATCATATTCATCAATAGAATGTTTAATATGTTTTTCGACTTTTAAATCTTCTATTTTTAACTCAAAAGGCATTTCTTTGTTTTCAAAAAGAGATTTGTAATTAAGAACAGTTCTTAATTTCAGAGCTTCAAGAAGTCTTTCAGAAATTTGATATAACGAATTAATAATAAGCACGGGTTCGTTATTTTCTCTAAAAGTCAGGACACAAGAAAGTGCAAAGTTTAGGCTTCTGTCAAGACCTTCAATCATCGCAGAAATTAGTTTTGTTGTATCAAGTGTTCCCGCAAATTTAGAACTTGTATTATATAAAACATTCAGTTGGTAAAGGCTTCTTGCAAGTTCTTGGTTTGATGCGGATAGCAAATCAAGCGAGTTTTTAGTTCTAAGATTTGAATTTATGCTTGAAATTAACAATATTTCGCTAATTGGCTCTTTTAAAAAAGCATTAGCACTCTTAAGTAATTCAGGGTCAATTTTATCATCTTGGACGAGTAGTATTGTTAGAGAATTTTCGTTATAAGAACGTATTTTTTTATTTATATTCTTTAATGCGGTATCTTTTAAGTTATTATCAAGTATAAAAATATCAAAAGATTCTTCTTTTATTTTAAAAATAGCATCAATTTCATTTTCTGCAAATAAAACTTCATGCATGTTATTTTCAAGAATTGCTTTAATATAATTTATTTTGTCTTTATTTTCCGAAATTACAAGTACTCTTGCCAAAATATATCCCTTTCTATTTATATTTTATCAGTAAAACTTTTAATAGCTAATTTTTTGCAAAATTTAACATTTATATATCGAAAGAAATTAAAGCCTTGAAAAATTTATATTCTTATGGTTAGATATAAATACATGCAATCTATAGCTTCCTCTGCTATAAGTTTGTACAAAGAGTCAAGCGGCGGATTCTTTGAGTAAAGAAAATAAAGAAGGAAATTAAAATGTTAAAAATTAGATTAAAAAGATTGGGAGCAAAAAAAACTCCAACTTACAGAATTATTGTTATAAATTCGACTACAAAGCGTGAAGGCAGACCAGTTCAAGAACTTGGATATTATAATCCAAAAACAAAAGTTATGAAGTTTGACAAGGCTTCAGCTTTGGAATGGATTGGAAAAGGTGCTCAACCTACAGAAGTTGTACAATTCTTAATCAAGAACTGTAATGACGATGGTTCTTTGAATTACAAAAAATCAGAAGTTAAAAAACTTTCAAAGAAAGCTCAAGCAAAAGCTGAAGCTGAAAAGAAAGCTAAGGAAGAAGCAAAAGCTGCTGAAGCTGAAGCTCCTGCAACTGAAGCGTAGTTCAAAGCGTAGTTCAATTTTAATGGATATAAAAAGACCAACTCGATTGAGTTGGTCTTTTTTTATTGAAAATTACTTTTTTTAGAATAACTCTCTAGTCTTTTTTCTAATTTCGTTATCTATTTCAAAAATCTCATCAATACTTGGATTCTTTATTAAATTATGTTTTGAAACCATTTTTTCTGTAATTTCAAAAATATTATACAGTTTAATTTTTCCTTTTAGAAAAGCAAAGACAGCTTCTTCATTTGCCGCATTCATACAAACTTTCATGCTTCCGCCTAATCTTCCACATTCAAATGCTAATTTTAGACAAGGAAATTTCTCTAAATCAGGAGGCTCAAAATCGAATTGTTTTGCTTTAAAAAAGTCAAAACTGTCAGTTTTTATACCTTCAACTCTTTCAGGATAAGTTATCGCATATTGAATAGGAATGTGCATACTTGGCCAACCTATTTGTGCAATAACACTTCCATCAACGTACTCAATCGCAGAATGGATAATACTTTGAGGGTGAACAACAACCTTAATGTTATCATAATCCATACCAAACAAATGATGAGCTTCAATTACTTCAAGCCCTTTGTTCATAAGCGTTGCACTATCAACTGTAATTTTTTTGCCCATATTCCATTTCGGGTGGGCAAGAGCTTGTTCAACAGTTGCATTCTTAATATCTTCTAAACTCTTTGTTCTAAAAGGTCCGCCTGAGGCTGTTATTATCAAATATTTTACATCATTAATATTCTTGATACATTGATGTATTGCTCCGTGTTCGCTATCTATTGGCAAGATATTAACTCCGTTAGCTTTAGCTTTTTTCATTACGATATCACCAGCCATAACCAGAGTTTCTTTGTTTGCCAGTGCTATATCAATTTTGTTTTCTATTGCTTTTAGTGTCGGCTTTAGTCCGATTCTTCCTGAAACAGAGACCACAATTAAATCATTTTCTTTATTAGAGCAGATTTCTTCTAAGCCTTCGTCTCCATACAAAATCTTTGTATTAGAAAATTCATTTTCAAGTTCTTTCTTTGCTTCTAAATCATTTGTACATGCAAATTTGGGCTTGAACTTTTTAATTTGTTCTTTTAAAAGTTTTGTATTTTTACCGCCTGTTAATGCGATAATTTCAAACTTATCTTGAATTTTTTCTATAACTTCAAGCGTTTGTGTTCCGATAGAGCCTGTTGCCCCAATTATACTAATTTTCTTTTTCATAATGCTTTTATTTTATAACAAAAAAATTGTAAAAAAAAGCACCGATATATTCGGTGCTTTTTTTTTACAATTTGTCTTTAAATCATTACCAGATAATTTGAGTACCTGCAAGGATTTTTGAACCGTAAGTTCCGCCATCAACAGTATAATATACATAGTTTAGCATTAATCTTAAAGTTTGACCTTTTATAAAATAGTTGATACCTGCGGTATATTCTCTTCTTACATCATGACCTTTTGTTTTATTAGGATCTAATTGGTCATATCGTCCTAATATTTGAAGTT
>JAGOIO010000154.1 GCA_017995595.1 bacterium
GTACCACCTCTTCTGTACGTGCGCGCCGAACGGATATCAATCGAATATTTACTCCGCGATAGGTAATCACCGCCGACCAATGCTTGCCATCAATCAACCCAATCACCAGATACTGCGGCTCATCGTCAGTCTTTGCGGGTATTTCCAGCAACATCGGATCATCCCAAAGGCGCTGTGCCTCAACGAAATCTACGCCGTGTTTCGTTCGATTGAATTCGCTCTTGGAGACGTCAAATTCGAAGAAATTCATAGTATAGAAAATAGACCTTAATTGGCATCGAGCCGCTAGCCGACTTGAAGTTCTAGCGTTTGAGTTCAGCGGCACGCTTTAGTGCGTTCGCTGGAACGACTTGTTATGTGATTTTTATAAATGATTAAGGGCTAAGCGTATATTCTGTCTATGTGTAGTTTTGTATTATTATCTGATTAATTTTTTCTAAAATATCTTTGCCTGTATTATTTCTAAGCACTTCAAATCTATAGTCTTTGTACAAATTTAAAATTTTTTCTTTCGTTTCTTCATTAAGGACACTTAAATCAAGCATTATTCCTTTGTTAAGATCGTTTGGCTCAAATTTTTGAAGTCCATTGCCATATTGTCGACTGTTGTCATCAAAAATTTGTTTTGCTGTGTCTGTTAAAAGATATGCAAACAGTAAATCAATATCAATATTTGAAAACAAACTTATTTGCTTTGGATAAATACAATGATACGAAGTCAAATTAGAAATATTTGCTTCGTTTCTTATGAAGCGCAAACCTGATCTATTAAAAACAGAAACCCAAATTGGTGCAGGATTTCTATTTTCCAACGAATGCCACGGCTTTCTGCTTGCTGTAAGAAATCGTTTGTTTATTTCTTCGTCTTCGCCTTTTTGTATGTATGAATTAACATTTTTATCGCTTGAATTTTGAGCATTAAAAAGAAAAATTGACTTGTCATTTTTCTTTAATTCCTCAAAATCTTGGATAGTGAAAAATGCCGTTTTTGCATCTTTTGCACTACAAATACAGGGTAGTAAATATTGCTCTTCAATATTGAATTTTTTGGCTTTTGATAAATTAAAAACAAAATAATCGTTTGAGCCTGTTGCTATACCACGAACTACTTTTGCATAAGTTGAAAATGGCACAAGATTTTTAAACTTAATACTATTTTGCTTTTGATAATAGGCTTTCCATTTAATTTCTGGATTTAAATCCGCAAAATTATAAGTCTGCTCTGTGTCTGAGTAGTTTGGATAATTGGCAATTAGATATTCTATTTTGCTTAAATCCTTTAACGACTGAATGTTGCTAAACTGAACTTTTTCCGCTAAATCATCATTTGCACACAGTATGATTGATGCTGTTGTTAAAGCATCATCAAATACATTTTCTTTAAAGTCAATTACGATGATATGTCTTAATGTCTTGCTTTTTATTAAATAACTTTTTACTAATCTACCATAGTCTGAATTTAAGAACTCAGAAGGTATTATATAGGCGCAGCGTCCATTTGGACTTAATTGATATATGGATTTTAATAAAAATAAAGTATAAAGATTTGTAAACCCATTTAACTTGTATTTTAAATTAGCTTCAACTTCTTTTAGGATGTTTTTATTATCGTAATCATGAAATTTAAAGTAAGGCGGATTGCAAATAATGCCATCATGTTTGTTTGTCCAGTCGCTGTACATGTAATTTTGCAAAATAATATTTACATTGTCTGTATCTTTAAAATATTTTTTTGCATTATTAAAAATAGTTTCATCAACTTCAAATCCTTTTATTTCAATGTCTTTTTCACGATTTAAAATTGCTCTTGAAAAAACACCAAGTCCAAATGCAGGTTCAAGTATCTTTTGAAGATTTTCGTTATCTAAAATCCATTTAGCCATTAAATCTGCAATAGGAAAAGGGGTGAAAAATTGGGCGAATTTCTTACGGTGTTCTATTGAAATTGACTTTGAATAATCATTTTCAATAGAATTATTGGTGATATGTTCTTTTGTTGCCATCATTAGAAATGGTTATTCTTGATTTCTAAAATATTTCGCAAATTTTCAATGTCAAGATAAGCAGTTCCGCCTTTGAATGTTACATAAAATAATAATCTTCCCCTGTCCATTTCCTTTCTAGCACTTTCGTGCAAAGGCTCATCAACTTTTAAAGCGATTGGAACGCCTGATTTTGAGTTAATTTTTATTGTTGTCTTATTTTGGTTTTTTGTATCTGTTTCAACCGAAAATATTACACCGTCATTGTCAGGGTCTGAAATGATTTTTAAAATTTTCTCAAAGGAAATACCATAAACTTTGTCAAAAAATACTTGAAAGTAAAAATGCGGAACATTAAAAGTTTCAATCCATTTATACACAACCTTTATATCTTCAACTTTTGGTGTAATTGAAAGATAATCTCGTTTTTGGATTTCTTTGATAGCATTTTTTAGTTGTCTGAAAAGGTTTTTTACTTGAATTAACCTTTCTGATGCACTCCAACTTGGAACTCTAAAATCTGTTACGTTTAAAGTATTGGCTGTTATTCCATTGAGTAAAGCAATATAATTCTGCCTTGCAGGATTTTGCAAAACGTCTGAAAATTCGGCAAGAATTTGGTCTTTTGTTTGTAATGCAATTTGTGTAAACTTTTCAGTTCTTATTTGCATTGCTTCTTCATATCTGTCAATTAAAAATGCACTTGAACGAACTTCAATACCTGCAATTGCTTTTTTTACATATTCTGTAATTTGATGATGCGGAATTTGGCTGATGTCAAAACCTAAATTATTATCAAAATCTGACTTGTTGAAAATTAGTAAATCAGGTCTTTTTCCAATTGTGTCAAGTTCAGTTTGAAACGCTTGATAAAAAGTATCAAAACCATCTTCCCCTGCGACTAAATTATCTGACTTACCATATTTTACTGCTACAAAATTGTTAGAGGTTTCGTTGATGGCTCTGGTTACAAGGTTTTCCGCCCAATCACCTTGTTCTTTATTCGTAATGAAGTTTGAAGATGCTTGTGTAGGTGTCCTTGCAAGGTCTCTTGGTTGTTCAAAATTAATCAACTCAACAGGAACACTTTTTGTTAATTCTCTAATTCTGTCGTAATAACTCATTTTATTGACATCGCTATTCTTTGTAATTGGATTTACGCACATTTATTTATCTATGCCTTAAACATAACGCCCTGAGTTCAGCTGCCACAGTAGACGCATCCTATTACACACAAGTCCAGCCAAAGTGACCATTCATCGCATTCGATTGGTCTGAGCTGTTGATTTCATTGATCACCTAGTCGAGTGACAACTCAACCGCAGGAGATCGTAAGTTGTTGATTTATAAGGGTTGTCTGACTTGTGTGTAATGAAATGGGGCTACCGACCTGTATGCCGGATGAAAACGCAGGTATAAATTTTCCATGAAACCCGGTGCTCCTTTGTTGACGTCAACCCGCTTGCTCAATCAGGTGAGCGAGCGAATTCGGTGCATGCACTATAGCCTTCAGGCCGAAAAAGCCGCCCTGTGCTGGGTGCGATTTTCAGCCGCTGGATGCCCTTGCCATTGAAGCTTAAAGGCCCCGCTTTTCTGGTCATGGGCGAAGGGTTGCAGCGGGAGCGGGTGGCAATGCTCCGAACTTAAGCCTCACCCCTTATATGCCATGCTCGGATGAGGTTTGACATGGCGATTCGGTCTAGGTGATTTCCGACCTGGGCGGCGCTTGTGTGAATTGGCACCCAGCAAGCCAAA
>JAGOIO010000153.1 GCA_017995595.1 bacterium
TTATTAGGTAACATTTCACAATCAGAATATTCTTTTAAAGAAATAAAAGAATCCATTACAAAATCAGGAAATGATATGGGTATGGAAGTTTGGGTTCAAAAGAAAGCTATTTTTGACAAGATGCACAGCATCTAAAATTTTCGCAAAAAAAATACACCGATTTTATAAATCGGTGTATTTTTTTTAACCTTAAACTATTTAGCTAACTTATTAACTGCAATAGTTAATCTTGATTTTTTTCTAGCTGCAGTATTTTTATGCAAAATACCTTTTCCTACAGCCTTATCACAAAGTTTGTAAACATTTGAAAGTGCTGCAGTTACCGCAGCCTTATCATCACCTGTAGCAAGTTCTAAAACTTTTTTAACTGCAGTTTTGATAGTTGACTTAAAAGCAACATTCTTTAATCTGTTTCTTTCTGCGACCAAGATTCTTTTTTTTGATGATTTAATATTAGCCATAACTAATCCTTCTTTTTAATTGCGGGGCTAATGACTTCCCCAAATACATCACGAGGATTGTGAGTAATACAATTTTAGTACAAAAATAAAAGTTGTAAAGTGTTTTATATAAAAACTAAGGCGAGTTTCTTAAACAAATGTAACATTATTCGTAAGAATTAGTCCAAAAGGATTATATTTTTTAGAAAAGTGTGCTATTCTAAGTGATATATATTCGTAAGATAATAATCAGGTCTAAGTGAAAGAATGGAGGCAAAAATGTCAGTAGGACAATTCGTGTTTATGTTGCATAGCCACCTTCCTTACTATAGAAAAGCCGGTATGTGGCCTTTCGGGGAAGAAAACTTGTATGAATGTATGGCAGAAACATACGTTCCGCTTTTAAATGCAATTACAGAGCTTTATGAAGATGAAGGCATTAAAGCTAAACTTACAGTTGGTATTACACCAATTTTAGCAGAACAACTAAATGATGAATACTTAAAAGATGGTTTTGTAAAATACTTAGATACAAGAATTTCCGCTGTTGCAAAAGATTTGGATAGATATCCAAATCCTAAAGTTCCTTACTCTCAACATTTGAAATACCTTGCAAAATACTATTTTGACTGGTTAAATCATATAAAAGATTCTTATGTTAATAAGTATGGTCGTGATTTAATTGGTACATTTAAAAAATACCAAGATTTAGGTTGTATTGAAATTACAACATCTGGTGCAACACATGGATTTTCTCCATTACTTGCAACTGATAACAACTTAAATGCACAATTTAAGGTTGGTCAAGATACAACAAAAAGATTATTCGGACATAAATCTTGCGGTTGTTGGCTTCCTGAATGTGCTTATAGACAAGGCTATGAATTTATAGGCAAAGACGGTCAAAAAAAATGGAGACCTGCTATTGAAGTTACTCTTCAAAATAACGATATTGAATATTTCTTTACTGAATCACACGTAATTGAAGGTGGTAATTCAATAGGTAACAGACGTACAATCGGAGTTTATGGAAATATAGAATATATTCCGCTTCCTGATCGTGGACCTACTGGATATGATACTTATTCTGCTTACTGGCTACCAGATGCACAAGTTGCTGTAATGGGAAGAAATGACAGAGCAGGCTATCAAGTTTGGTCAGCTGCTGATGGTTATCCAGGCGACGGTTGCTACAGAGAATTTCACAGAAAAGACTGCAATTCCGGAGCTCACTACTGGAGAATAACTTCACCAAAGACTGATTTAGGCGATAAAATGCTTTATGATCCGGTTTTAGCTTTGAATAAGGTTAATGAAAATTCTGACCACTATACAACTTTAATTTATCACTTGTTGAATGATTACAAAAATTCTCATGATAATAAAGAAGGTTTAGTAATGGTTTCATTTGATACAGAATTATTCGGACACTGGTGGTTTGAAGGCGTTGAATTTATTAAACAAGTTATTAGAAAATTCAATACTTATCTTCCTGAAATTGAAAGAATGACTGCAGGTGAATATGTTCATTCTCATCCTCCAAAAGAAGCTATTCAGATTCCTGAAAGCTCATGGGGACAAGGTGGGCACTTCTATGTATGGCAAAACCATTTGACTGAATGGATGTGGCCAATTATTCATTCTTGCGAAAAAAGAATAACTGAAATTGCTTCAAAATATGAACAAATTCCAAGCGATAAGCTACTTCATAGGGCTTTAAACCAATTAGCAAGAGAAAATCTATTACTACAAAGTTCAGATTGGCCTTTCTTAATCACAACATGGCAAGCTAAAGATTATGCTACTGATAGATTTAGAGAGCATGTTGCAAGATTTGAAAAAATTGCTGATATGATTGAACAAAATGCAATTGATGATGGTGCTTTGCAACAAATTGAATCAATAGATAATTGCTTCCCTGTAATTGATTACAGAGTATATTTACCAATTGAAGAAGGTAAAATTCCACAACAAGAAGCAAAATTAGCACCTCTTTATACAGATTAAGAAACATTAAATATATAAAAAGGCATAGACTAAAATAGTCTATGCCTTTTTTGTAACTAGCCCAAAATCTTTTTTTGTGCTAGTATAGAGAACGTGAAGAATCTTTTAAAAAGGAGAGAAGTTATGGTAAAAAGATTTGTTTCGCAGGGGAGTGTGTTTAAAGCTACTTTAGCAGCTTTATCAGCATTGTTTCTTGCAGTTTCACCTGCATGTGCAAGTGAAGCATCTTTGGTCGTTCCTAACATAAAAGCTTCAAGTGTTTTCAGCTTTAACCTTCTTTTAATCGGCATGGCAGTTTCTGTCATTGGTTTGGTTTTCGGATTTATCGAATTCCTTAAGATTAAAGGTATTAAAGCTCATACTTGTATGACTGATGTTGGAAATTTGATTTTTGAAACATGTAAAACTTATCTTGTTCAACAAGGTAAATTCCTAATCGCATTGGAAATTTTGATTGGGTTGTGTATTGCATTCTATTTTGGTGTATTGGAACACATGGGATTAAATGGAGTTCTTTTAATTCTTGGGTGGTCTATTATTGGTATTTTGGGTTCATACTCTGTTGCTTGGTTTGGTATCAGAATGAACACTTTAGCAAATGCCAGAACAGCGTTTACAGCGTTAAAGGGTAATCCTATCGATATTTTAAACCTACCGTTAAAGGCTGGTATGAGTATTGGTGTTTTCCTTGTAAGTACAGAATTAATTATGATGTTAATCATTCTTTTATTTGTACCGGGAAAATTAGCGGGTGCTTGTTTTATCGGTTTTGCTATCGGTGAATCTTTGGGTGCTTCAGCTCTTCGTGTTGCTGGTGGTATTTTTACAAAGATTGCTGATATCGGTTCTGACTTAATGAAAATCCAATTTGGTATTAAAGAAGATGACCCTAGAAACCCTGGTGTTATTGCCGATTGTACAGGTGATAATGCTGGAGACTCAGTTGGACCAACGGCTGACGGTTTTGAAACTTATGGTGTAACAGGTGTTGCCCTTGTAAGTTTTATTCTTTTAGGTGTATTTAAAAATTACCAAGTTCAATTATTAGCTTGGATTTTCACAATGAGATTCTTAATGATTGTTACTTCAGTTGTTGCATACTGGGTTAACGGTTTTGCTACAAAAATTTATGCAGCAAAAACTGCAAAATTTGACTTTGAAGCTCCATTAACAAACCTTGTTTGGATTACTTCAATATTGTCTATTTGCATGACATTCGGAGTAAGTAAATGGTTACTTGGAAACACTTTGCCAGATAATATGTGGTTGACATTGTCAATTATTATATCT
>JAGOIO010000155.1 GCA_017995595.1 bacterium
CTTCATATCTGATAATATCTTCTTCTATTAGCAAATCACCAAGTTGAACTTCAATAATTTCCATATCATCTTCAAATGGATTTTGAAGCGAGTGAATAGCTTTTAGTGGAATATCAATGCTATGTCCTGGTGTTAAAATATATTCTTTTCCTTCTAAAATAACTTTCGCTTTTCCTGAAAGTACAACCCAATGCTCGCTTCTGTGATTATGTGATTGAACAGAAAGTTTTTGTGCAGGATTAACATGAATAATTTTAGTTAGAAAACCTTTTCCCTGTGCTATACAAGTGTAAAAACCCCAAGGTCTGTAAACAGTTTTATGAACCATTTGAGCAGAATCATTTTGTTCTTTAAGTTTTTCATAAATCTTTTTTACATCTTGAGTTTTATCTTTTTTACAAGCTAAAATTGCATCATCAGTTTCAACGACTACTGTATCTTCAAGCCCTATTGTTGCTACAAGTTTTGATGATGAATATACAAAAGAATTTTTTGAGCCTTCATCTATAACATGCCCGATAATTACATTATTATTTTCATCTTTTTTGCCTGTATCATATATTGCTTGCCATGAACCCAAATCATTCCAGTCGCTTTCAAGTTTTACAAGTGCAATTTTGTCTGATTTTTCCATAACAGCATAATCTATTGAAATACTTGGCATTTCATTAAATAAGTTATATTCAATATTTCCAGATGTATTCTTCCATTTATTTACAACTTCAAAAATTTCAGGTGAAGTTTTTTTGATTTCGTTCATCATAACGGAAGCTTTAAACATAAAAATTCCGCTATTCCAATAATAAGTTCCCTCTTCAAGATATTTTTTTGCTGTTTCTACATCAGGCTTTTCAACAAATCTTTTTACTTCAAAACCATCTTTAATCTGTTTATTTACAACATTTATATATCCATATCCTGTTTCCGGATAATCAGGCTTAATCCCAAATGTTACTATATAACCATCTTGAGCAAGCTTTTCGCCTTTTTTTACAGTTTCATAAAATTTTTCATTATCTTTTATTAAGTGGTCAGAAGGAACAACTAAAATAATGGCATCTTCGCCATATTTTTCTGTTAAAAATCTCGTTGCTATTGCAATAGCCGGAGCCGTGTTTTTAGCAACAGGTTCTGATAGAAGTTGAATGTCGTTACTCAATTCTTTAAGTTGCATATTTACATTAGAAACATGTTTTGTGTTTGTTATACTAACTATATTCTTGGCAGGCATGAAATGTGTTAATCTTTCAAACGTTGTTTGTAATAAACTTTTATCTGAATTTAAGCTTAAAAGTTGTTTTGGATATAATTCTCTGGATAACGGCCAAAGTCTGCTTCCAGAACCGCCTGCTAATATAATTGCGAACATTTGTTCCCCTTTTTTATTTTCTACGTTTATAATTATATAATAAAAAATTAATAAAACAAAAATGCAGAGCTTTTTATTGCTCTGCATTTGAAATTTAACTATTTAATTTTTTTATTAAGTTTTCTGTTGCCGTTAATAGCGGATCTATTGCTGTCGAAAACGGTGGTGCATAAGTTAAGTCGTTTTTCATAAAATCGTCTGCTGTCATTTTCCCAACGAGAGCTGATGCGACGGTATTAACTCTTTTATCCGCATCTCCGCACCCGATAGCTTGGCTACCCAGTAGCAATCTTGTCTTTTTGTCTGCTATTAATTTTATTGTTATGTTTTTTGCTTCGGGCATATATCCGACTTTATCTTTTTTGGTTGTTATTACAGAAATTGCTTCAAAACCGTCTTTTATAGCTTGTTTTTCTGTTAGTCCGGTTAATGACATTGTCATTCCATAATACTTTGTTACAGCAGAACCTAAAATGCCTTCAAAGGCTTCTTTTCCTCCGCATAAATTGATTGCGGCAACTCGTCCTTCTTTGTTTGCTGTTGAACCTAATGGAACCCATGTGGGTCTTTGTGAAACCATATTAGTTTTTTCTGCACAATCCCCGCATGCATAAATATTTTCTATATTTGTTTGCATGTACTGATTTACTTTAATAGCTTTAGTTTCACCAAGTTCTATCCCTGCATTAGTTGCAATTTCTGTATTCGGTCTTACGCCTGTTGCTAGGACAACAAGGTCTGTTTCTATTTCTAATCCGTTTTTTGTTATTACTTTTTGAACTTCATCGTTTCCAATTAATTCGCTTACGGCATCAGAATTTATGATTTTTACCTTGTCTCCGTGTATTTTTAAAATTTGCTCCTTAATTAATTCTGATATCTCGTTATCAAAGATTGACATAATATGTGGTGCAAATTCTACCATTGTTACATTCAAGCCTTGTTTTACAAAAGCTTCTAATAATTCAATTCCAATGTAGCCGCCACCAACGATTACGGCGTTCTTTGATTTTAAAACTTGATTTTTTAAATTGATACCGTCCTCAATGGTCCTTAGTGTGAAAACATTTTTTAATTGAACATTTTTAATTGGTGGAACAATCGGACTTGCACCCGTTGCTATGACCAATTTTGTGTAGTTAACAATTTGTTCTTTTCCTGAACTTAAATCATTAACGAGTATTTGATGCTTCTGTGTATTGATTTTTGACACTCTATGTCTTAAATGTATGTGGATACCTTTTTCTTCAAATTCTTGAGGTGAACGAACTAACAACATTCTGTAGTCGTCGAAATTTCCTTCAATAAAGTACGGTAAGCCACATGCCGAATATGAAACATGAGTGTCATCTGTGAAAACTTCTATTTCTGCATCAGGAAGAAGTCTTCTTGATTTTGCTGCAACTTTTGCTCCAGCTGCAACACCGCCGATAATTATAATTTTTTCCATTCAAAAATTATATCGGCATTTTGGATTCTTTGCAATAGCTTCTATGAATATTTTAAGATTAATTTATATTTTATCAAATCTCATCATTATAAAACTTGGCAAGGTTTTCTAGCATAAGCCCCTTTGCACAAATTCTTTCCATATTTTCTTGCAAATCATCAAGTTCTTTTTGAAGTAGTTCTACTGACTTTCTTGTGTTAGTTTCTCCTTTCTTTTGTGCTATCCCTGTGGGTTCAACGTCCTGCCAACCTGCAGAAAACCATGAACCTGTAAATCTTTTTTCAAATTCATCATATAAATTTGCCATTAGTTATGCTCCTACTTTACGAAAACCAAATTTTGATACCATGTTGTGTAACATATCTCCAAAGTTAAAAACTTTAGTAGTTTGTGGTAAAACCTCCATTTCTTCTACTGACATATCCGCATTCAAATATGGTCTGTTTCCAAAGTTGTAACTTGTCATCTCCGCAAAATCAACCATTAATTCGTCTGTATTCATAAATTTTTCGTCCATGCTATGCACCCCTTCACATATCCAATTTTCTTATATATATTTTATCGGAGGGCATGGTTATAAACTTTAGTTATTTGTTTTAAATGTTAACTTTTTGTAACATAATGGCTGAAATACAGTAGAGTTCTATCTTTTAAATATTAATACATTTTTATAGAAATATATAATTCCTCTAATACCAAATTTCGTATTTAATTCTTTTAAGTTTTTGGAAAGAAATTTAAACATATCAATACGAACTTGAAGATTATTTTTTATATTTCTCAGTGTTGTTTTATTTGAGTTGTATCGCTTATTTCCGAGGACTTGTGAGTTCTCTCCTACATTTGCTGAATGTCTTCGGTATGCACAAAGAGGCATG
>JAGOIO010000156.1 GCA_017995595.1 bacterium
CTTGATTATTGTTTCCTGCACCTATTTCAACAATAGCCATAGGTTTTGTTTCGCCTTGAAGATAGGTAAGTCCGCTATGATTTTCAAATCCGACAAGGGTTTGTGGCATTACAAATTCACTCTTTGCTGTAACATTTCCGATAAATCTTTTATTGCCCGCAACGGTATATGCATCTAAAAGCCCTACGCCAAGCAATCTATCACCGTTATTTGGCTGATAGTAATGTCCTAAAAGTTGGTATCCTCCACAAATTGCAAGAAAAACAGAATTCATATTCATTGCATCAATAAGCGGAGATTTTTGAAGTTGCATTTCTCGTGCAACTTCTATTTGTTGTTTGTCTTGACCTCCTCCGATAAAGTAAAGGTCATATTTCCCGGGGTCTATATTTTCTCCGACTTCAACACAATTTAATTCCACTTCAATTCCTCGCCACTCACACCTTTTTTTTAGTGTAAGTACGTTACCGAAATCTCCGTAGATATTTAATAATTTTGAATACAAATGTGCTATCGAAAGCTTTAATTCTGACAACTTATTCCTCTTCTCCGTCGTCTTCTTCTTTTATCTTATTGATAACCATTGTTGCCATTTCTTTGGCAATTTCTCTCTGTGTTGACGGCGGACAATTTTGAAGCATTGTCATTGCTGTTTTTAATGTTGAATCTATATCATACCAACGACCGTTCTTTTCTTCTTCTAAGCCGGCTTCTACTGCAGAAATAATATCATCAACATCTTCGTATTTTGAATCTTCAATGTTGTGTTCAATAATAATTTTTATAAGATTAAGTGCGATTTTAATTTGTGTTTCGTCATCTGTATCTTCTAATGTATGTATCGCTGATGATAAAACAGGATCTTTATCATACCAACGTCTTGATTGCGGACTATATTCCTCTTTCATGTTCTTTCCCTTTTCCTAATTCTGTCATAAACCCTTATTATTTCTCTTATACCATTAAATTATAAAAATTTCAAGGACAAAAGCTTAAATGTTACCCCATTTTAAAAGTAACACCTTTATTTCCTTTTGGATAACTCCAATTCAGGCTATGTCTTTCGCAAGCAATTCTGCATGCTCCGCATTCCAAGCAATTCTCATAAGCGATAAGTAGTTTTTGGTCAACTTCATTCCATTCATATACTTTTGCAGGACAGATATATGTGCAGACTTTTGATTTGCATTTTTTACACTCTTCGTTGTCAGGTTTTAAATGACATTCTTCGTTGTCAGGTCTGTATTTTACGGTAAAAAGCTTTTCATCTATAGTTCGTTTTGTTAGTTTTTTTTCTTCCATTATTTTAAAATCCCCAAAATGAGTCTAAGTCCGTTAAATCCGTCTTTTACAAGTTCAGATAAGCTTCTGTCTGTTAAAACAGATTTTATGTAGTCTCTGAATTTCCTACGTTTTGGAATATTATCTACGCTTGTAAACATCTTGAAAAATCCGCAAATCTTATGAGGCCAATAGCTTAAAAATGAACCGGCTCTTAATGAAATTATTGACATAAGATTTTTGTAAGTTTTTAAGTCTTTTAGTACAAAAGATGCTTCAAGTTTTTTTTGATAAAGCGACAATGTATTTGCACTAAAATCACATTTTTCTAAAGCAACAAGAGCTGTTTCTCCTGCAAATTTACCGCTATACATCGCAAGATTTGTACCTTCCCAATGTAAGTTATTTACAAGCATTGCACTATCTCCTGTTACTAAAATTCCGTTTCCGTAAAGCTTTGGAATCCTTTTGTAACCTCCTTCGGGAATCAAATGTGCAGAATACTCAACGACTTCTCCGCCTTCAAGATATTGCTTTAAATTAGGGTGTTCCAGTAATTTGTCCAATAATTCATAAGGCTTTATTTTCTTTTTTGTAAGTTCTTCTAAGCTTACGCCAAGTCCGATAGAGAGCGTGTCTTTATTTGTATATAAAAATCCGAGTCCCAATATGCCGAGCATTGGCTCTCCAAAAATTTCATAAATTGCTCCCTCTTTATCTTTCAAGTTAAATCTGCTTTCAATAGTTTCTTGTGGAAGCTTTATAACTTCTTTTACTCCTAGAGCTACATCTTGAGGTCGTAAATCTTTTCTAAAACCGATTTGTCTTGCAAGCATTGAATTTACGCCGTCAGCTAAAATAACTATATCAGCATAATATTCTTCAAGCTCTGTTTTTACTCCGACAACTTTACCCTCTTTTAAAATAAGTTCTTTCACAAGAGTTTCTGTTGCAAGCACTACTCCTGCATTTTCAGCTTCTTGAGCAAGCCATTTGTCAAATTTTGAGCGAATTACGCTATAGCTTCCAAAATCTTTTTCTTGTTTGTTGGTGTAAGAAACTGCAACGGAATCGTTTTCTGTTAAAATAATGTACTTGTGATTTGTCGTCTTTCTTTCTAGCGGTGCGGTTTCTTCAAAGTCAGGAAAAATGTCTTTCATTGGTTTTATATAAACTGCTCCTCCAAAAACATTTTTACTGCCTGAAAAACTTCCTCTTTCAATTAGTACAACAGATTTTCCGCCTTTAGCAACTGTTATTGCGGCTGAAATTCCAGCAGGACCGCCACCTACAACTATAACGTCAGTTTTATTATTCATCAGATTCCTCGCAAATTATGGACTTATGATATCTCAAAAATCAGTGTTTGTAAATTATCTTTCTTTATTATAAACTTGTAGTGCGAAATGTAAACAGTAATAAGTATATTAAAAAGAATAGTTTTAAAAAATATATAGCTAGAAAGGCTTAAAATTATGTTAATAATAATGCACCAAGATGCAACACAAAAAGATATTGATAAAGTTGTAAGTTTTATCGAAAAAAAAGGATTTAGTTCTCATATTTCAAAAGGTGAGATGAGAACAGTAATAGGTGCCGTTGGCGGAAAAGTTGTTGATCCGAGAGACATCGAACTTTTAGACGGTGTAAAAGAAGTTATAAGAATTACCTCAAACTACAAACTTGTAGGTAGAGTATTTCAAAAAAGAGATACAATTGTTGAAGTTAACGGAACAAAATTCGGCGGAGAGTTTTCCGGCATGATTGCAGGGCCTTGTACTGTTGAAAACTATGAACAAATGGACGCTACTGCAAAAGCTTTGAAAAAAATTGGTGTAAGAGTTCTTCGTGGCGGTGCTTTTAAACCTAGAACAAGCCCTTATTCATTTCAAGGTTTGGGTGAAGAAGGTTTAAAAATTATCAGAAAAGTTGCTGATGAACATAAAATGGCTGTAACTTCAGAGATTATGGATATTTCTCAAATACCTTTGTTTGAAAAATATGTTGATATTTGGCAAGTTGGTGCAAGAAATATGCAGAATTTTAACTTGTTAAAGGAATTAGGATTTGTAAGAAAACCAGTAATGATAAAACGTGGACTTGCTGCTACTTTTGAAGAACTATTGATGTCTGCCGAGTATGTTATGTCTGGAGGAAACAGACAGGTAATACTTTGTGAACGTGGTATAAGAACATTTGAAAGAGTTACAAGAAATACACTTGACCTTTCAGCGATTCCTGTTATTAAAAAAGTGAGCCACTTACCAATAATTATTGACCCAAGCCATGGAACAGGCTTGAGAGATAAAGTTGCACCAATGTCAAGAGCTGCAGTTGCCGCAGGGTGTGATGGATTAATTATTGAAGTTCATCATAATCCTGAAGAAGCAATTTGTGATGGAGC
>JAGOIO010000157.1 GCA_017995595.1 bacterium
GTATTTGTGCTTACGTTGTACCATTGCCGATGATGTTGTTTGAAGTATTCGTAGCTTTCGTTCAGGCTTTGGTATTTATGATGTTGTCTATTGCATATATTGCGATGGCAGTGGCGGAAGAAGAAGCGTAAAAGAAAAAGATTTAAAATAAAAATAAAAAAAGATTAATACAGAAAAAGGAGAAAAAAATGGCAGACGTTAAAACAATTTCAGATTTTGCACAATTAGGTGCAGGTATTGCAATCGGTTTCGGTGCAGTTGGTGCAGGACTTGGTATTGGTGTTGCAACAAAAGGATTGATGGAAGGTATTTCAAGACAACCTGAAATCGCCGGAAAAGCAGTTGCTTTCTTCCTTATGGGTGCAGCTTTAGCAGAAGCTTGTGCATTGTATGCTTTGTTCATAGCTCTAGTTCTATTGGGCGTAGTTCAAATTTAGTTCGGTTTAGAAAGGCTTAAAATATGTTTAATGCGACATTCATTGTTGCCGGTATAAGCTTTGTTATCTTTACGATAATTATGAACTTTATTTTTTATAAACCCATAGCAGATATCGTGAAAAAAAGACAAGAATTTATTGACACAACAAATGAAGAAGCAAAATTAAATAGAGAAAAGTCAGATGCGATTTTGAAAGAAAAAGAACAAAAAATCGGAACTTCAAAGTCTGATGCAAAAAAAATAATTGCTGAAACTTCTGATAATTCAAAACAAGAAAAAGCTAATTTGGCAAAAAATGCTCAAAGCAAGGCTATTTCTGAAATTAATTCGGCAAAAGATTCTTTGAACAATGATAAAAATAATGCTCAAATAGCTTTGGCTGATAGTGTTGTTGATTTAGCAAACAATATTTCATCAAAGTTATTAGGTGAAAATGTTCAAGCTTCTGATGCGGACAAAGAGTTGATAAACAATATTTTGAGGGAGGGTGATTAGTAATGAGTGCCGTTTCTCATATTTGGAATATTTTTGTTCAGGGTAATTTCTTGAATTTTACGCTTTTTGTTTTGTTTTTCGCTTGGGTTTTCAAAAAAATCCACTTCGGGGCGATTGCTAAAAACTTACAGAAGTCAATAGCTGATAAAGTTGAAGTAGCAAAGAAAAGCAAAGATGATTCAGTTTCAGAGTTGAGAGTTGCAAATAAGGCTGTTGAAAACATTGAGGCTGAAATTTCAGAAATAATGTCTGATGCAAAGAAAAGTGCAAAAGTTATTTCTGAGAAAATTAAAAATGAAGCTGAAAAACAAGTTTTAAGTATTGAACAAAATGCTCAAAAAGTTATTGATGCTGAAGAAAAAATGCTTATTGCAAAGCTTACTAAAAAGACATCAAAGGCTTCAGTAGAGATAGCAAAAAATCAAATAGTGAAAGCATTGAATGAAAATCCTGCTCTTCACGAAAAGTATATAAATGACAGTATAGAAGAACTTGATAGGTTGAATTTCTAATGATTAATACAAAATATAATCTGATAGGTGAAAGATATGCTGATGCATTAGTAGATATGGTGCATGACGGTAGATTGTCTTTCGAAAAAATTTCACAAGACATAAATACAATAAAAGAAATTCTTAGAAATTCTAATGATTTGGTTGGCTTTTTAGAAAGTCCGATTGTGTCAGTTGAAGATAAGAAAGATGTTATTGATAAAGTTTTTTCTGCGGATATAGATAAATTAATGTTGAATTTCTTAAAGGTTTTGGTTGATGAAAATAGAATCCAAGCTTTTAATGAAGTTTCAACAAAATATGAAAATCGGCTTGATAAAATCAATAATGTTAGCAGAGTTGAAGTCGTTTCTGCCGTTGATGTTTCAGATGATGTAAAAGGTCGTTTGAAAGGAAAATTGGAAGAAAAAATGCACAAGTCTGTCAATATAAATTGGCAAAAAGATGAAGCCATAATTGCAGGGCTTATAATAAAAATCGGAGATAACATAATAGATACAAGTCTGAGACATAAATTGGAAGACTTGGGTAAAACTATTACAAAATAAATTTAAACAGAAAATATACAAAGTGAGGTATAAAATATGACAGCAATTAAACCGGACGAAATCAGTTCAATTATTAAAAGCAAAATTGAAAATTATGATGCCCAAACTGAAATTTCAAATGTCGGCTCTGTACTAGAAGTAGGAGACGGTATTGCAAGAATTTACGGACTTCGTAATGTAATGTCAAACGAATTGGTTGAGTTTCAAGATGGAAGAGGAACACTTGGTATTACCTTGAACTTAGAAGAAGATAATGTCGGTGTTGTAATCTTAGGTGAATATCAACAGATAAAAGAGGGAATGACCGTAAAAACTACAGGTCGTATCGCTTCAGTTCCAGTAGGGGACGGATTAATCGGAAGAATAGTTGACCCAACAGGAAAAGCTATCGATGGTAAAGGTGATATTCCTTATGAAAAGACTCGTCCAATTGAAAAAGTCGCAGCAGGTATTGTTGCCAGAAAGTCAGTTTGTGAACCGCTTCAAACAGGTTTGACTTCAATCGATGCTTTGACTCCGATTGGTCGTGGTCAGAGAGAATTGATTATTGGTGATAGACAAACCGGTAAAACAGCTATTGCGATAGATACAATTATTAACCAAAAAGGTCAAAATGTAATATGTATTTACGTTGCAATAGGTCAAAAGGCTTCTACAGTTGCTCAATTGGCAAAAACTTTGGAAAAACACGGAGCAATGGATTATTCAATTATTGTTTCAGCTACGGCAAATGAATCTGCACCGTTACAATATATTGCACCGTTTGCAGGTTGTGCGATGGCTGAAGAATTTTTGGAACAAGGTAAACACGTTTTAATTGTTTATGATGATTTGACAAAACAGGCTCAGGCTTATCGTGCAATGAGTTTGTTGTTGAAAAGACCACCAGGACGTGAAGCTTATCCTGGAGATGTATTCTATCTTCACTCAAGACTTCTTGAACGTGCAGTAAAATTGAATGACGAACTTGGTGGGGGTAGTATTACTGCTCTTCCAATTATCGAAACTCAAGCGGGCGATGTTTCTGCTTATATTCCGACAAACGTAATTTCAATTACTGACGGTCAGATTTTCTTGGAATCAGGATTGTTTAACTCAGGTATCAGACCGGCTATTAACGCAGGTATTTCAGTATCCCGTGTTGGTGGTGCTGCTCAAACTAAGGCTATTAAACAAGTTGCTGGTAAATTGAGATTGGATTTGGCTCAATATAATGAGTTGGCTGCGTTCGCTCAGTTCGCTTCAGATTTGGATAAATCAACAAAGCAACAGTTACTTCGTGGTGAAAAACTTACTGAAGTTCTAAAACAACCTCAATATCAACCACTAAGTGTTGCAAAGCAAGTTTCTATTTTGTTTGCGGCAAATGAAGGTTTGCTTGATGACGTTGATAATAAAGATATGGCTAAATTCAAAAAAGATTGGTTTGATTATTATGAAGCTAATCTTCCAGAATTGATTGCTAAGTTGAATGATGGTAGTGCATTGACTGATGAGGATAAAAAATCATTGAAAGATGCTATTACAAAATTTAAAGGTTAATTAATGGGGGAATTTCATTTTCCCCTATTAAAAATAGAAAAGTTACAAAAGGTGAGATATGCCAAACTTAAAAGACATAAAAAGTAGAATACAAAGTGTTCAAAATACACAGAAAATAACAAAAGCGATGAAAATG
>JAGOIO010000158.1 GCA_017995595.1 bacterium
TCGATGCTGACAAACTTGAAGGTTCATTAACTCGCTTGCCAGAACGCGATGAAATCAACCCAGAAATCAACGAAGCCCTTGTCGTAGAATTCTACAACAAAATTCTTTAATTCTTACATTAAACACTATAAAAGCCTATTTAATAGGCTTTTTTTGGTGTTAACTTTTGATATTTTGCACTTAGCTTCGATTTTAGCTGAGTTTATAGCGAATTAACTGCCGTTTCAAAGAATGAGACGGCTTTTTTTGCGCTTTCTTTTGATAGGTGGGAATAAGTGTCCATAGTCATGGCTAAAGTAGAATGACCTAGACGATGTTGCAACTCTTTATAAGGTATACCTGCATTCAAAAGTAAACTAGCGTGAGTATGTCTGAAACCATGAAAACCAACTTTTGATACTCCAGCACGCTTAAAGTGAGTGTTCAATCTTGTAGATAATGTCTTATCGTTTGTACGATCATGGATGAAGTCTGAAAATACAACATCAGGCACAAAACCGACTTCAAGTCCTTGAAGCCTTTGTCTATTCCGATATTGCTTTAGCATTAATACTGTGGCTTTATCTATGTCAATAGTTCTGATACTAGCTTGGGATTTTGGCGTATTTAAGCCACCGTAGCGGTTAACAGTCTTTGAAATAGATAAACAAGAGTTCTCAAAGTCAATGTCAGACCAATCAAGAGCCAATAATTCATTGATACGACATCCAGTTGCCAACAATAGTTTGTAAAGCGTGACTTCAAAACAATAACGATACTTTGCTTGATTTAAATTATCAAGATAGTTTAGGAAAGTCTTTAATTCTTGATTATCTAAATATTTGATTTTTGTTTTATCTCGATTCGCTTTTCGTGGCAGAACAACATCTCGAGCTGGGTTGCTTTTAATCACTTGTAAAGTAACTCCATATTGCAATATTCGCTTGTTTAGGGCGTGTAATTTGTCATAGTGGATAAAAGCATCAGGTTCATTATTATTGGCTTTATTCGCCCATTTATTGACCTTATTTTGAATCAATGGAGTAGTTAACTTATTAAGCTTATAATCTCCAAAAGTAGGAATAATATGGTTTTTGAGAAGTAGATCCACATTACCAAACGTATTTGGTTTAACAGTACTTTTGTAGCTATCCCACCACAGATCAGCAAGTTCTTTGTAGTTTTTTACCTTAACTTCGCTATGAACCGTAGATCCATTTCTTGCAAACTCATTTTGTTTTTGCTTTGCTAGCAGTTTGAGTTCTTTCTTTGTTCGAGCGGTTATCCTAGTTTTTACTTCCTTACCAGTAACAACATCTGTTCCTAAATAAACTTGCGAACGATACACAGTTGCACCGTTTTTCTTTTTGTATTCTGTAATTTTCATTTTAAAACCTTTCTAACATCAGCAGGCAAGCATCAGGGCGTTAGATTGGTTTTAGTTTTATGACAGTTGCGGTCAGAGGTTAGTCTTCTTCTTGACTGTGAGCAAGTTTCATTTCTTCAAGCCAATTTTTTCTATCATTCTCATCTGCAATTTGTGTAGATTTAATGTTATCTGCAATTTTCAAAATATCACTTTCTTTTGATTCATCAATTAAATCAAGAGCATTAATAAAAAGCATTTTCTTGTATTCAGTGTTTAATTCATTATATATATCTAGAGTCTTTAATTTTGTTTCGCTTAACCCTTCTTCATCATATTTGAAATCAATAAGCATAGAATAATCAATTGTGAAACCAGTTTTATAAGAAATAAGTTTCTCTTTTCCATTTGCACCATGCGCTATTCCAATTTGTTTACTGTTTGGGTTATTAACATATTTATCTAAGCGTATTTTTCTTGCTTTCTCGTATTCTTCGACAGAATCAAAACCAATTGGCTTGTCATTACCGTCTGGAGAATCTGAGAATCCCATTAAGTATGCAATTGATACATTGAAATAATCTGCTATTATTTCCCAAGTCTCGTTATCTCTTGGAGAGCGTATTCCTTTTTCATAATACATTAGCTGACTAGGAGATACATTTAATTTATATTTTTCTTTTAAGATTTTGCTTAGCTTTCCTAAAGAAATGTTTTGTTCTTCTCTCAGCTCCTTGAGTTTATTTTTATTATTCATTTTATCTCCTTATCTCCTTACAATTTCAAGTATAACACGACAGCAATTTTTGGTAAAGAAAAATATTCTTAAATTGAGAATAAAAAACACTTGCATTCTTAAGTTGAGAATGGTATAATGAATTTGTTCTTAAGTTGAGAATGAACTAGAAAGGAGAAATTGAAATGTTAATTACCGAAAACATAGCTCAAAAGGTACTTATAAAAAGGTCTGTTAATAAAATGACCAAAACAGAACTAGCTCGACTATTAAATATTTCGACCCATACCCTTTTAAAAATTGAGAATGGAAATTATAAAGCACCAAAGCGAATCTACCAGTCAGTTATGGAATGGCTTACTGAAGATTTATGACGGCAACAAAAAAAGGCTTTGACACCGACCAAAGTTTCAAGCCTATTTTTACAGAATACTAAGCACAAATTATCAGCAGGCAAGCAAGATAATCAGGGCGTTAGTAATTTTATTTATATAGTATATTGTACCATATATATCACACAAAGTCAAGCTATAACGGGAGTTTGCCAGTATCTTATAACTGGAGACAACAATACAAATGGAGACAACGAAAATGAAACAAGAAAAAAATGAAGTGTTTGATATTAGAGATTATTTAGTAGAAAACAATTATCCAAACGGTTTGATCGCTATGTTAGATGATTATTTCACGAACAAAACTATTTCAAGAGAAGAAATAGAAGAAATGATGGAGCAAGAAAATTTTGCTGAATTAGTTGGTAACTATCAGTTAAGAGGTGCTAAAAAAATGATTAATGAATTAAACCTAACACACTCTCTGACCGCCATATTCTTCGTTATAAGTGCAGTTGTCTTATTAGTAATGATATTATCCAAACTATAATTGCATACTGACAAATTGAGCATCATTAGGAGGTGCAGTATATGAACTTATTTAGCAATGAAATAGAGCAAGACTTGAAGATTCAAATTGCATCTATAGTAAATAATGCAGTCGATAATTTACAAAAGCCTGAACCTAGATTATTAGGTTTGATAACTAGAAAGCAACTCAAAGATGAATTAGGGATTTCAACTCCTACCATCGAAAAATGGGAAATGAACGGCTTAAAATCGTTTATGCCACCTTTGGAAGAGACAAGGACTAAATTTTATAAAGTTACTGATATACTCTCCTTTCTTGGCGTGGAGGGTTAGCATATGGACTTAATAAACTTACAAATACACACAGACGTTTTGCCAGCTTTTTCATTTTTGAAAAACAATCCAACAAGGCTGCTGCAAAAAGAAAAGCACTTGTTATTGACCTACTTCAAGCCACCTAATATCGAGTTATTCAATCACTCATATAAAGGTGTAAAAGTTGAAATTACAGAATCTGATCCTATTAAACAATTACTTGCGAATGGCTGGGAGCTTGTCAGACCATTTAAACTTGCCATAGCTAAGGGAGAGTTAGTGGAGGCATTAAACCAGATTGAAACTAAAATGTTAGCCAAGTCAAGAGTTGGTTCAGGTGTTATTATTGATGGTCTTGTTTACCATTGGATAGCAT
>JAGOIO010000159.1 GCA_017995595.1 bacterium
GCAATCGGCTTCTAAAAGTCTGTTTTTAATAATTGAAGCTACAATTTCAACCGGAACGAGTTGTCCTTTTTCAATAAAAGATTTTGCAGTAACTCCGTCCGGCGTTTTATCTGCAATAGCTTTTCTAAGTAAAGAACCTGTATCGACATGAGGATACTTCAAATATTCAGCCAATTTATTTGTTTGAGTTCCTTTACCACATGCAGGTGGTCCTAAAAATACTAATTCTGTTTTCATAGATTTTCCCCTTTTTGCTCCTAAATATTTGGACAAAGCTTGCCCGACCATTATTATACTATAAAAGGCGGACACTACGTGTCCGCCTAAATTTTATCATCTATATTATGTATCAATATTTGTTGCATATACAGCATTTGATTCGATAAAATCACGTCTTGGTTCAACCTTATCGCCCATTAGAATATCAAATAGCTGGTCGCATATTTCTGCATCTTCAATATTAACTTTTCTCATTGTTCTCGTTTCAGGATCCATTGTTGTTTCCCAAAGTTGTTGAGGCATCATTTCTCCCAAACCTTTGAATCGTTGCAAAGCCATTCCTTTTTGACCACGTTCTTCAATGATTCTTTGTAAATCCGCAAAAGAATTTATTTCTACTTCTTCAGCATCTGTATCCAAAATAAGTTCTTTTTCTTCTTCTATCAAGAAGTTTCTAATTAACGGATATGCATTCTTCATCTTATTATATTCTGTACTCTTGATAATAGTTGAAGTTATGATAATAGGCTCATTATTGCCCATATTAACCTGAATATTATACTTGTTATGTTCAGGATTATATTTCAATTCAACAGAATATTTTTCAGCTTCTTCTATATTATAGTTTTCAGCATGGTCTTTCAAGTAATGATTAATGTATTCAATTATTTCAGTCATCTTAGCTTGGTCAATAAAGTCTTCAGCCGTAACTTCGCTTCTTGCCAAACCTCTCAAAACAACCGCAGGAATTGTCGTCAATACAGGGTTATTATAAGAGTGATAATATGTTGACATATTTGCCATTAGAGTCATAAAGTCTTGACCTTCGCAAAGTTTTGTTTTCTTTTTATCGTGCAAGCATAAATTCTTTGCTCCACGTTCTCTCAACATTTTATCCAAAGCTCTTTCATCATATAGATATTCAGAAGTTTTTCCTATTGTAATTTTATACAATGGAGGTTGAGCAATGAATACATGCCCGTTTTCAATTAACGGCTTCGCATATCTAAAGAAGAACGTCAAAAGTAAAGTTCTGATGTGAGCTCCATCAACATCGGCATCGGTCATGATAATAATTCTGTGATATCTTAATTTTTCAAGTTCAACTTCTTCCGCATTTTTACTGATATTAACGCCAAAAGCTTGAACCATAGATTGAATTTCGTTATTTCCATAAATTCTGTCTAATCTTGCACGTTCAACGTTCAAGATTTTACCTCTAAGAGGCAAAATCGCTTGGAATTTTCTGTTTCTACCTTGCTTAGCAGAACCACCGGCTGAATCACCCTCAACGATAAATATTTCGCATTGTTCAGGGTCTCTACTTGAGCAATCGGCAAGTTTTCCTGGCAACGTTGAACTTTCTAAAGCAGTTTTTCTTCTTGTAAGTTCTCTTGCTTTTCTGGCAGCTTCTCTTGCACGTTGTGCTTGCAAAGTTTTTTCAATAATTGTTTTAGCAACTTTTGGATTAAATTCAAGCCATTCATTAAATTTATCCTTAATAACATCTTGAACGGCACCCATAACTTCTTGGTTTCCGAGTTTTTCTTTTGTCTGACCTTCAAACTCAGGGTTAGCAAGCTTTACACTAACAATAGCAGTAAGCCCTTCTCTAACATCATCACCTGTAAGATTTTGTTCAGAATCTTTTAATATGTTATTTCTTCTTGCATAGTCGTTCAAGACACGAGTAATACCGTTTCTAAAACCTGTCAAGTGAGTTCCGCCTGAATGGGTATTAATATTATTTGCAAAAGATAAAACGCTTTCTGAGTAAGCATCTGTATATTGCATAGCTATTTCAACCAACATACCTTCATCAACTTTTTCAAAATAGATAGGTTTTTCAAACATTGGAGTTTTGTTTTTGTTCATAAACTCAACATAGCTTGCGATACCGCCCTCAAAGTGAAAAACTTCTTCTTTACCTTCAGCTTCTCTTTTATCAGTTAAAACAATTTTCAAACCTTTATTCAAGAAAGCCATTTCTCTAAGCCTGTTTTCAACGACTTCTTTATCAATAACTGTAGTTTCTTGGAAGATTTCAGGATCTGGCCAAAAAGTTGATTTCGTACCTGTTTCAGCAGTTTCTTTAAGTTTTTCAACGCCTGTTGTAGGTTCACCTCTCAAGTATTCTTGTCTCCAAACGAAGCCATCACGAGAAACTTCTACAACCATTTTTTCAGATAAGGCATTTACAACAGAAGCACCAACGCCGTGAAGACCTCCGGAAACTTTATATCCGCCATCACCGAATTTTCCGCCGGCATGAAGTACAGTATGAACAATTTCAAGTGCAGACTTGCCTGTTTCAGCCTTTACATCAACAGGGATACCACGACCATTATCTTGAACTGTTACACTATTATCTTGATTTATCGTTACTCGAATTGTATTGCAAAACCCTGCAAGCGATTCATCAATGGAATTATCAACAATCTCATAAATACAGTGGTGCAAACCTCTTTGTGATGTTGAACCTATATACATACCGGGACGAAGCCTTACAGCTTCCAAACCCTCTAAAACTCTTATGTTACTCGAATCGTAACCTTTTTCTTGACTAACTTCTGTTCCCATATTAAACCTCTGATACTCCCTGATTTTATGTATTTATTTTGAACGGGAAATTCTTTAAATAACCTCGTCTTAATACCTTGATTATAGCACAAATAAAAGATTATAGCGAATTTTATTTCGCTAAATTGTTACAAAACATGCAAAAAGCGGAAAAGTTATAACCCTTCCGCTTTTTAATACAAAACTTACTTTTTATACTATTTTAATTGTTTTAGGCCTTTTCCAAGTAATTCATTATATAAATTTAAAGCGACTGCTTTAAATTCTGAAAGTCTTGAAGTAAAGAACCCAAAATTTTTGCAATTATCTTTGTTTATCATTGTATCTAAAATTTTAACAGGATTTGTTTCTTTCCCATTTTTTAAATTTTCTTTTGCTTTTTGCAACAATGTTTTTTTCAAAGCTTCGTTTTCTAAGTCTTTACAATCATGCGTCAAATCGCTTGTCAAGGAATCCATAGCATAAAATTCTTGGACTTTATTTCCCTTAATAGGGTTTATTGTCGAATTATAAAGATTTTGAACGACTTGTTGAGTGCCAAACAAAGGATTTCTCACTTCGACACGAACAAGATTGCTATAACACTTTCCATCAGGTTGACTTATAAACTCTTTTACAGCAATATCTGTTTTATCTCCGCCACGTTGAGACATATCGCTCTCGCCATATCCATATAAGCCAAATTTTTTAATTTCATTTCCTTTATCGTCAAATAATCTCGCACCACAAAAAGCAGTACGATTTTGGATTTTTTGTATATTCATTTCGGGGTCTCCAAATTTAAAAGTAACTCATTCATTATAAATCAGAGCAAAATAAAATTTGTCAATTTTG
>JAGOIO010000021.1 GCA_017995595.1 bacterium
TACAAGTTACCTCATATAACACCTTAGCAGGGTGCCGCCTTAAGCCACTCGGCCACTTCTCCAAGACTGCTAAATGATGTATTGATATAATTATACCACAAAATCTTTTTTCTGCAATGTTATTTTTTTTATTGACTGAATTTTTTTTACATACTATTATCTTTTGTATGAATTCTATTTTTGTAAATACTTTATTTAATACTTTTCGCTCTCTTAAGCATAGAAATTTTAGACTTTTCTTCTTTGGGCAATGTATTTCCGTTATTGGAACTTGGATTCAACAAATCGCTATTAGTTGGCTAATTTACAGGCTTACTAATTCGGCTTTTATTATGGGATTTATTACTTTTATTGGTGCTATTCCGGCTATCTTTGTTACACCTTTCGCCGGTGTCATCATTGATAGAATTAACAAGCACAAAGCTTTAATTCTTATTCAATTAACTTTTCTTCTCGAAGCTGCAGCTTTGGCATTTTTTACTATTTCAAATTCTGTAAATGTTCCAATTATTCTTATTATTGGCTTATTCAACGGTATTTCTGCCGCTATTGACATGCCTCTTAGACAAGCTCTTATTATTCAGCTTATTGATAAAAACGAAGATTTAAGTAATGCTATTTCACTTAATTCTTCTAGTTTTAATCTGGCAAGACTCGTTGGTCCTGCTATTGCAGGTGTTTTAATTGCCTCCGTCGGAGAAGGCTTGTGCTTTCTCATAAATGCTATTAGCTATATCGCTGTAATATGGGCTTTGGCTCTCATTCATGTTGATTATTCTCCTATCAAATTCAAGCAAAGAGAAAGTTTCTTAACCGAATTAAAAGAAGGTTTTTCTTATACTTATAATTTTAAATCTATTTTATATGTAACTTTATTTATCGCTATTGCTGGAAGTTTTGGAATGGCTTTCCCTGTAATAATGCCGATTTTTGCAAAAGAAATACTCGGAGGTAATGCTCAAACTTTGGGCTACCTTATGAGCGGTTTAGGCATTGGAGCTTTAGGCGGAGCTTTGTACCTTTCCGCAAGATGCGAAGTTCGAGGTTTAAGCAACAGAATTATTATTGCAACAATCGCTTTAGGGTTTGCATTAATCGGCTTAAATTTCACTAAAAATTTATACGTTGCAATATCACTTTTAACAATAGTTGGTATCGGTATGGTAATGATTATTGCAGGGTGTAATACTTTAATTCAATATTTCGTTGATGAAGATAAGCGAGGAAGAATTATGAGTATTTACACTATGGCTTTCTTTGGAACTGTACCTTTTGGAAGCCTTATTGAAGGCTCTGTTGCAGAAAAACTTGGCGTTCCTTTTACATTTTTATTAGACGGAATAGCCATGCTAACTCTTGCGATATGGCTATTTTCTAAATCTAAAATTCTAAAAAAAGATTATAAATTAAGCAGATAAATGAATACAACGCTGTGGTCCATCGTCTCTTCTTTTGTGGTGATAAGAATATAGACCTGAATCAGAATCTTGCGTTTCCGGTCCTATTTGAGGCTTCAATGGTTCTGTAATTATTTGAGGCTCATCTGAACTCTTTGCCTTTGTCGGATCTTCTGAGTTGTGTTCAATCTCAGTTTTTACAACGCCTTCAACTTGTTTTTTGAACTCTTCAGGTTTTATTGAATCTGCATGTGCAATCATTGTCGCAATAATATTTACCATATTATCCAAACCCAATTTTTTTGCATCACTTCCATATCTTGTTGACATTTCCTCTGAAACATCTATAATTCCGTTTATGGCTGTACTCAAGTTTTCCAATTTTTGCTTTGCTTTTGCTTTTATTTGTTGAATTTCAGCCTTTATTGCATCTGCTTGAGCCTTTGAATTTGGATTATTTTTATCTAAATCTTTTAACTTGACGGTCAACTCACCGATGTTTTTACCGTATTCCTCATACACCTTGTTTACTTCATCGGTTACAACTTGACAACACCCTTGAAATGTACTCAAAACTTTTCCATCTCTTCCAATTTTTATAGAAGATTCAATTTCTTCAGTTGCTTTTTTAGTTGCATCATCAATTTCTTGCTGCTTTTTATCTTTTGGAGACATTTCCTTTTCTGTTTTCTTTCCTATTGGAATCTCCATATCATAAAAATTATCATTCTTGTTTTCAGTCTTCGGATTTTCAGACTTATAAGGAACTTTCACATTATTTTCCGTGTTTACTGAATTTATTGGCATATATCCTCCTGTGCTTTACATTCCATAAATATATAAAACCATAATGACTTAAAAAATTGCCTAATAATTTTATACTAAAAAGAGAACATGAAATACACCATGCTCTCTTTTTAAAAGTTAAATCCGTTATGCTTTTTTACTTTTGCAAAACACATCTTGAGTACAAGTACTAAGCTTTACATTTGAAAAATTTTGTGAAGACATAAAACTATTCTTGTCATTACAATTTGCAGACTGACCATCAAACCCTTGTCCTTTTAAAGAACTGATTCGAGTAATAGAAACCTTGGGAATTCTCATATTTTTTAAAAACCCTTTCTTAACAACTACTAAAACACTTATTTAAACACTAACTGAATTTATTATACACCCAAAATCTTTTTTTGTAAAATATTTTTTCAAAATTATCAACATTTTTTTACATTATCAGTAAGAGACCAAACTAAAGCTCCAACCCAGCCTAAAAAAGTCCAACCCAAAAATAGATTTAAAGCCAAAATTGCTGGAATATTATTGTGATTACGCCCATAAGCAACAAAACTTGGCAAGAAATAAGCCAAAATAAACATTATAGATAAAATTATTCCGAAAAACATAACAAAAGCCTCCATTTATAAAATATTATGTAGAAAATATAACACGGATTAAAGAAATAGTAAATTAGGGAAGCGGGTCATAGCCACCTTCGTGAAAAGGATGACACTTGGATATTCTTTTTAAACCGAGCCAAAGCCCCTTAAATAAACCATATTTTATCAAAGCTTGCTTCGTATATTCAGAGCATGTCGGAGTAAAACGACAAACCGGGGGAGTAAGCCTTGAGATTTTTTGATAAATATTAATTAAAAATACCAATAAATTTTTTATCATACAAAGATTATATACCTAAAATAAAAAAGAGCTTAATATTTCTTTGGAAAATAGCCGACTTACTATTGCAATAAGATATTTATCAGTTAGAATAGATAATGTCAGAAATCCCAACATCTGAATATTTTTTCAAAAAGCGAAATTTGTATTTTGCAAATTTTTAATGCTTCAATTTGAGATACTCAGATAAATAGCTAAATAGTTTACAGATTATTACTAAATGAAAGGTAAAACTAACCGTGGAAGAAGAAAAAAAAGTAGCAGCGGAAGCAACAGAAGTTAGCACAGAAACCGCAGCAGAAGACAAAAAAGATGATACAAAAGCCACAAAAGCAGAAGGCAGACGTGGCAGAGGCAGAAAGAAAAGAGTAGAAACTAATGAAGAAAAGCCTCAATCAGAATGGACAGAACGTGTAGTTCAAATAAGCAGAGTAACAAAAGTAGTAAAGGGTGGTAAAAAATTAAGTTTTAGAGCCATCGTTATTGTTGGAAACCAAAAAGGTCAAGTCGGCGTTGGTTGTGCAAAGGCTTCTGAAGTTATCATAGCTATTCAAAAAGCCATTACTGACGGAAGAAAAAATCTTGTTACAGTTCCAATTTTCAAAACAACTATTCCGCACCCTATCGTAGGACGTTCAGGTGCTGGTGAAGTTATGTTGAGACCGGCTGGTCAAGGTACCGGAATTATTGCAGGTGGTGCAGTTCGTTCTGTATTAGAACTTGCAGGTGTTGAAAACATCTTATGTAAATCTTTAGGTTCTAAGTCTCCATTAAATGCTGCTAATGCAACATTAGATGCTTTGAGAAATCTAAGACCGTTCAAAGAAGTTGCAAGAAGACGTGGTAAGACAATTAGCGAAATTTTAAACTAATAAAATAAAATTATAAGAAAGGTAATTATAAAATGGCAAATACAAAAGCAAAACAAATAAAAATAAGACTAAAAGCAAGTCTTATCGGTTCATCACCTGCACAACGTAAAATCGTTCAAGGTCTTGGATTGAGAAAAATCAACCAAGTTGTAGAACACTTTGACAGTGCAACAATTATGGGTATGGTTAACAAAGTTTCTCACCTTGTAGAAATCGTTGACTAATTATACGTAAATATCAGAAAGGATTATAAAAAATGACAATAACATTAGAAGATTTAAAACCTGCTGAAGGTTCAACTTCAAAATCAAAAAGAGTGGGCAGAGGCCGTGCTTCAGGTCATGGTAAAACAAGTTGCCGTGGTCATAACGGAGAAGGTCAACGCTCAGGAAACTCAGCTAAGAGAGGTTTCGAAGGTGGTCAAATGCCTTCTTACAGACAAATGCCTAAATTAAAAGGATTCAAGGTTATAAACCAACTTAAATATGCTGAATTAAATGTAAAAGACCTTGAAAGATTAGGACAAGACCAAGTTTGTCTTGATTGCCTAAAGAAAGATAATAAAGTAGCAAGAGATTGCGAAGGACTTAGAATTCTTGGTAACGGAGAAATTTCAAAAGCTGTTACAGTTAAAGCAAGTTATGTTACACCTAGTGCAAAAACTAAAATCGAAGCCGCTGGCGGAAAGGTTGAGTTAGTATAATGCAGCAAAAGATGAAAATGCCTACAACTGCAGATATAGCCTCTATGTGGCAAGCTTCAGGTTTGAAACAGAAAATCATTTTTACTTTTGTTATGATTGCTTTGTTCAGACTTGGTGTTCAATTGCCGTTGTATGGTATTAATAACGCAATATTTTCAAATATGGCTGCTCAGAATAACATTATTGGATTTTTAGATTTGTTTTCAGGTGGTGCGTTAGGTAAGGTTTCAATATTTGCTTTAGGAATCGGACCTTACATCACTTCATCTATCATTATCCAATTAGTTTCTGTTGTTATTCCATCTTTGGAAAAATTGCAAAAAGAAGAAGGCGAAGAAGGTAGAAGAAAACTTTCTCAATACACTCGTGTTTTTACCGTTGTATTAGCAGTTTTTCAAGCACTAATCTTCTTAATCTTTTTACAACATCTTCCTGGTTCTGTAATCTCTGGAATAAATCCTATTTTATTCTATTTGAGTTCAATTACAGTCCTAACTGCAGGTTCTGTACTTGTTATGTGGATATCTGAACTTATAACAGAAAAAGGTATTGGTAACGGCGGTTCTTTAATCATCTTTATCGGTATTTTATCAGGAATCCCACTTTACGCAAACAGAACAGCACAACTTGTATCAAGAGATTCAAGTTTACAAATCGGATTAGTTATATTATTAGCAATTTTCTTTGCAGCTATGGTATTTATCGTTATAATGCAAGAAGCTACAAGAAAAGTTGTTATTGTTAATCCTAAACGTCAGGTCGGAAACAAAGTATATGGCGGAGTTAACACTTTTATTCCGTTCAAGCTTAATCCGGGTGGAGTTATGCCGATTATCTTTGCTATCGCAATTTTATTGTTCCCAACAACAGTTCTTAGTATTGTTGGACAGGCAAATTTCCATAACCCTGCAGTAAAAGATGCTGTAATGAAACTTTCTTTATGGTTAAGTCCGTCAGGACCTTGCTATTACATTGTTTATTTCTTGTTAATCGTTGCGTTAACTTTCTTTTATGCTTCAATCATGCCTAATATGCAACCAAAAGAAATTGCAACTAACTTGAAAAAATACGGTTCTTCAATTCCCGGAGTAAAACCGGGGAAAAATACTGCTGAAGCACTTGATGTTATACTTAGCCGTACAACATTCATTGGAGCTTTAGGACTTGGTATTATAGCTCTTGTTCCGTCTTTTGTAAGTTACATAACTAACATTAAGACTCTTCAAGGTATCGGAGCTACTTCACTAATCATCATGGTTGGTGTTGCTCTTGATTTAATTAACCAAGTTAGAACTCAATTACTGGCAAGAAATTATGAAAGTTTCTTGAAGAAATAAGTTAATATTTCTAAAATAAAAAATGCCCGATTTGAAAATTCAAATCGGGCATTTTTTTATCTTTTATTCAAAACTATTGAGGAAGCAAAACAGAGATTACTGCATGATTTATACTAAGATATCTGTTTGAGGCATCTTGTAAATCTTCTCTTGTTATATCATTCAAAACAGTTAAATACTGCTGAACTAAAGAAAGATTATCACAAACCGTCATATAATAACCTATTGTTTCACCAATCTCAGAAACAGTTTCTGCATTAAAAGCGAACTTTGATTTTATCTTTTTCTTAGCCTTTGTAAATTCGTCTTCGCTAACTTTTTCATCACAAAGTTTCTTTAATTCAGCTTTTACCATAGAAAGTGCTTCTTCTTTTTTTTCAGGCTTAAAGTTTGCTTCAATAAACAAATTATTGCCATCTTTAAACTGATAATGGTCTGCATCTATCACGTTAAATATTTGTTCTTTTTGCTTCTCAATTAAATTTTGGTAAAGTCTTGAACTTGAACCATCACCTAAAATTATAGAAAGCATTTCCAACATAATAGAGTTTTTTAAATCCTTTGCGATAGGACCTAAAAATCCAAACATCATAAATGCAGAATTTATATTTGCTTTATCCTCTAAATATTTTGTTTCATTTGTTGGCTCATCTATTTTGTGAACCGGAAGTTTTATATTTTTTCTGTCGCCAAAATCAAAAGCTTTTTCTAACATTTCCAAAATTAACTTATGGTCAAAGTCGCCAACAACAATAGTCGTAATGTTAGCCGGACAATAGAAAGTATGATAATAATCCATAATTTCCTGTTGCGTAACTTGCGAAATAATTTGAGGCGTACCGATTACATCTCTTTTATATGGGTGTGAAGTGTACATAGCATTATTTGCACTATTATAAACCTTTGTCCAAGGTTGATCTTCACGCATTCTTGTCTCTTCGATTACAACATGTCTTTCCTTCTTATCTTTAACATTTTTATCATTAATATCAAAAGTTGCACCCATTTCATAATCAGGAACAATAGGGTCAATCATCATATCAGCATGAAGTTCTATCGCTTGATAAAAATCCTTGTTACCCTCGCCTTTTGGCAATGTTACATAATAGAATGTATAATCTTTCCATGTTGCAGCATTAACAATAGCACCTTTTGCCTCAAGAATTTTATCAAATTCTCCGGCCTTATGCTTGTGTGTGCCTTTAAACATCAAGTGTTCTAAAAAGTGAGAAATACCGTTATTCTTGTCAGATTCATTAATAGAACCTGTTTTAACCCAAGAACTTACATTAACCATTCCACCCTCTTTATGAGCGAGAACAATTTTATGACCATTCTCTCTTTCATAGATTTCGACATCTTTTGTCAAAAAAGGATACTTAACCAAAGATTTTTTTAAACTCATAATTTACTTCCAATCAATATTTTTATCTGTCTTAATTATACATTAAAAAAGATTTTTGGAGTATAATCAGAGAATGGATATAAGAGATTTAAAAAATAAAGTAATTATTTCAGTACAAGCAATGCCTTCAGAGCCTCTATACGAAGAAAAATGTTTAACAGCTATGATGCAATCAGTAGTGAATGGTGGTGCTGAAGGATTAAGAGTTGCAGGAGTCAGAGATGTTAAAAATGCAAAAAAGCTTTTTAATATTCCTGTCATAGGAATTACAAAGCCAGATAAATTACCTGACAACTGGAAAGAAATAGTTTACATTACACCTACAATGAAAGATGTAGATGCAATAATAGATGCAGGAGCGGACATAGTTGCAATAGACGGAACTTTAAGACCGCATGAATGTAGAGTTGAAGATATGGTTAAGCGTATAAAAGATGCAGGCAAACTTGCGATGGCTGATATTTCTACTTTTGAAGAAGGTAAATACTGTGAAAAAATCGGATTTGACATAGTTTCAACGACTCTTTCTGGATATACGCAAGAATCTTTATCAGATTCTGACAAACCTGATTTTGAATTACTGGAAAAACTTGTAAACGGTACAAAACTTGCAGTAATATTAGAGGGCAAAATTTGGGAACCGAGCGAAGTTGATAAAGCCTTCAAAATCGGTGCAACAGCAGTCGTAATTGGTTCTGCAATAACCAGACCACAATTAATTACAAAGAGATTTGTTAAAAGAGGATAATTATGAAATTAGCACTTGCAATAGATATAGGCGGAACAAAAATTTCCAATACAATCGTTGATGAAAATGGCAAAATAGTAGATAAAATAGAAAAACATTCGACATCAAAAACGCTTGAAGGTATAACAAATGTATTAAAAGAAATTATTTCTAAATACGAAAGCAAAGTTGATGTAATAGCTATTGCAACAGCAGGTGCAGTTAATAACGAAAATACAAAAGTCGTAAGCTCTACAGGCAATCTACCAAAAGGATATAATGAAATTGATTTTCAATCATTTAGTAATAAAAAAGTTTTTTTGGAAAATGATGCAAATGCAGCAGCTTGGGCAGAACACATTTTAGGAGCATCAAAAGGAGCTAAAAATTCCGTTATGGCAACACTTGGTACAGGTGTTGGCGGCGGAATAATTTTAAATGATACGCTTTTTAAAGGTAAATCTGGTGCTGCAGGAGAAATGCATTTTAAGATGTATTCTGATAATAGAAGAAAATGTACATGCGGTTCTTGGGACTGCTTTGAAGCATACGCATCAGGAACAGGTTTGAAACTTACAGCAGAAGAGTTGTTGAATAATCCGAAAGTTACGACCTATGATGTTATTGACGGTGTAAAAAATAATGATAAAAAGATGGTAGAAGTTTTTAATACTTGGCAAAATCATATTTTAACCGGATTAATTGGTCTTGCAAACTTATTTGACCCTGATTGCCTTGTTCTTTCCGGCTCTATGGCAGAATTTGTTGATACAAAATTTTTAGAAAACGGAGTTAACAGTCAAATTGTAACTGCACCAACACACGTTTATAAAGCGACTACAGGCAACTACGCAGGAATGATAGGAGCTTCCTTACTAGCTTTAAGCAAATAATTCTTGACTTTAAATATATAATTTTAAATAAAAAAATATTAAGTTTTGTTTTTATTTATCAGAACTATTGAAATCCTAAAAAAATTCGTTAATATAATTATGTAGTGTAATTTTATTTATTGAATATATGAGGTAAAAGTGGTTCTTTCTTCTGAAAAAAATCTTTACGAAATTTTAGGAATACCTGCCGATGCAACACTTGGTATGATAAAATCTGCTTACCGTAAATTAGTACGTAAATATCACCCTGACTTAAATAATGGCGATGAGAACTGTGCAAGAAAATTTAAAGAAATAAATGAAGCTTATGAAATTTTATCTGATACAGATAAAAAACGATATTATGATACAATGAGCGGATTTTTCACAAGGAAAACTGAAAATCAATATAATTATAAATATACATACAAACAAGCAGATTCTACATACAGAAAAACAAAAAACGCACACGAAAAAGAAAAAGCCAGAAAAGAAGAAAGTAAAAACAAAACATATTCAGAACCTTTTGATTTTTCTGATATGTTTAATGACTTTTTCAGAGGATTTAAAAATACTTCTACTAAAGAAAACCAGTCAACACAATCTCCAATCAATGGAAGTGATATTACAAGTGAAATTTCAATCAGCATACAAGAATCAATAAGCGGAACGTCAAGAACAGTAAACGTTTTACATACTCAGGCCTGTCCAAACTGTAAAGGAAGAAAGTTTATAAATGGGGCAAAATGTGCAATTTGTAACGGAAGCGGAGAAGAAAGTTCTCATAAAAAAATAACAGTAAAAATTCCTGCACAAATTAAAAATGGTGCAAAAATAAGAATTGCAGGTGAAGGCAACCGTGGACAATACGGAGGAAACAACGGTAATTTATACCTTATTGTAAAAATCGAAAATGATTCTATCTTTAAAATTTCAGGAAACAATGTACTTTGCTCAATTCCAATAACTCCATTTGAAGCAGTTTTGGGTGCAAATATAAGCATTCCATCTATTAATGGTAAATTATCTATGAAAATTTTACCAAATACACACTCAGGACAAAAATTCAGACTGTCTTCTCAAGGACTTCTTGGAGAAAATGGTAAAAAAGGAGACATGATAGTTACAGTTAATATTGAAATTCCTCATGATTTGTCAGATAATGAAAGAAAGTTGTATGAAAAATTAAAAACAGCTTCATCGTCTGACATTAGAGAGAATTTAAGATAATGGAAAAAACAGCAAACATAAGAGAAATTTTTACTTCACTACAAGGTGAAGGACCTTACGTTGGGGTAAAACAACTATTTATCCGCTTTTGCGGTTGCAATTTGGATTGCGAATACTGCGACACTGAAGAAATGGATAATAAAATTTTAAAATTCAATGCTAAACACCTTAGAACATACATTGAACAATTTGACGTTAATACAGTCCATTCAATTTCATTAACAGGCGGTGAACCTCTTTTGTGGACTGATTTTTTGAAAGAGTTTTTACCTCTGACGGATACTAAAATCTATCTTGAAACAAATTCTACACTACCTAAAGAATTAGAAAAAATTATAAAATACATAAATATTATTTCTGCGGACATAAAATTACCATCATCTTCAAAGGTTGAAAATTCTTTTGAACTTCATGATGATTTTTTCAAAACTGCAACGAAATATAATACAGATTTATTTGCAAAAATCGTATTTGATGAAAATATAACTGAAGATGAAATTGCAAAGAGTGCAAAACTCGCTAAAACCTATAAATTTCCTATAATTCTTCAACCGAAAACGGTAAATGAACAATTAAATATTGATTACGAAATAATTAGTAAAATATTCAATAAATTTTTATCCTACGGTATTGACGTAAGAGTAATTCCTCAAGTACACAAATTTCTTCAAGCACCTTAAACTAGCAATTTTTGTCTATTGAGATAACAAGTTTTACGAGTAAGTGTGCAGTCAAAACAAGATACTGATTAATATTATTACTATTAGGCATCAAAATTTTAACATTTGTTTTTGCCTCTTCATCTTTTTTAGTTTCTATATTTGAAAAAGAAACTTCAAGTTTTAGAGAAGAATGTTTTGCCTCAGTTTGTAGTGCGATTTTCAACTCATCTTGAGGAAAATCTTTTATGCATTCAACAGATAATAAAACAGAATTATCTTCCCCAAGCATAATTACACACTTTAAATTTCCAAAATGCTCAGTAGAAATCAAAACGGTAAGACACTCATCAGAAGCAACTTTCTTATCATCAGAAGTTTCAACCTCCAAGTCATAGCCAGTTTCAGCTTGCAATGGTAACCAAGGAAGATACAAAAGCATAAGAGTTTTAACATTTTGAGCAGGATTATTCTGCTCTGCAGTTGCTACACTTGCATTTATCAATTTCATCAAATCTTTTAATTGAGAAACATCATTCATTCCCTGTTTAGAAGCACTCGCCATATCGTTTATTAACTTTGCCAAAGCCTCTTTTCCATTTGATTGAAAAAGTTGTGCCAACTGGTTCAAATTTAACAAATTAGTTTCCACGGTACTTTTCAAAAGTTCAGCTGAAGCATTTGGCAAATTCTGCTGAATAAAAGCAACAACCTCATTCATTTCCTTCGGAAAATTCATAGCATTTTTAAAATACAAAGATTTTTCAAGTAATGCCAAATTATTCATCTGGTAATTT
>JAGOIO010000022.1 GCA_017995595.1 bacterium
GGCTGTTATGACAGAACCGCTTGCAGCAGGATTAGAAATTTTAGAGCAGTTGCATATTCCACCATATAAAAAAGTTGTTATTTTAGGCGATGGAAAATTAGGTTTGACAACTGCATTAGCTTTGTATGCTTCAAATATTGATGTTTTGTTAGTAGGAAAGCACCAAAATAAACTTGATATTGCTAAAAAACAAGGCGTAAATACAATTTTACTTTCTGATTTTAAAATTGAGAAAGCTTATGATGTTGTAGTAGAAGCAACTGGTTCTGTTTCAGGGTTTGAAACCGCAGCCGCATTAACAAAACCTCGTGGAGTTTTAGTTTTAAAAAGTACAGTAGCTGCAGGTAAAGAATTTAATCTTTCACCTATAGTTGTTGATGAAATTACGATTCTTGGTTCAAGATGCGGAAGATTTGCACCTGCATTAAGATTACTAAAATCAAAACGTGTTGATTTTAAACCAATGATATCAGCAATTTATGATGTTGATGATGCAATAGAAGCTTTTGAATGAAATAAGAAAATACATACATTGAAATTTATTATCAGATTCAGCAAATAATATTTATTAAATTTATCAGATAAAAGAGCCATGCCTTTTAGGTATGGCTTTTTTCTTTTCTTCTTTTTTGTCTTAAAATATCGACATGGAATTTATAAAGAAAAATTGGAAAACAATTCTGTTTTATATTATTTTATTTGCATTTTTGCTAGAAGTTACTACAGTTGCAAGTAATTACGATATGGATTTATGGGCAAGATTAATTGCCGGCAAGGGATTTATTCAAACAGGGCATGTTCTTAAATCAGACTTTTTGTCATACACCCCGACAAATGTTTGGTATGACCATGAATGGGGTTCTGGTGTCATTTTTTACCTTGTACAACACTATTTCTCTGTTTTGGGAATATTCTTTTTACAAGTATTTCTCGCATTTGCTTTGTTTTTCACCATTTCTCGAGTTATAAATATGCGAGGAGTTAAAACTTCTACTCCTTTTAATTTCTTATTCTATTTTTTCACTTATCATTCTATAAATATTGTTATCGACAACCCTATTCGTTGCCAATTATTTTCATTCTTGTTATTTTCAATATTCTTGTATATTTTAGAACTTTCTCGACATGGTAAAAATAAGCCGTTAATTTTATTGCCGTTTTTGATGATACTCTGGAATAACCTTCATGGCGGGTGCGTTTCCGGAATCGGTTTGATTGCTATTTACGCTCTGGGCGAAGCTCTAAATCATAAAGATTTTAAAAAATACTTATTCGTTTTATTTCCATCAATTGCGTTTCTTATAATAAACCCTTGGGGATTAAGTTATTTGAAATTTTTATTGTTTGCAACAACAATGCCAAGACCTTTTGTTGTTGAATGGCGAGGTCTTTATGCTACAAGCGGGTTTATTAATTTCAAAATCTTTATGTATATTATGCTTTTAACTGAAGTTTGTAAGGTTTTTGGCAAATTTTCTTACAAAAATCTCGATAAGACAAAGTTTTTGGCATTATTGATGACTTTCGGGCTTGTTCTACAACACGTTAAAATGCTTCCGTTCTTCTCAATAACTTCTGCTTGCTTTGTATATGACGATTTTTATTCACTTTATAATTTATCAATGGGTAAGTTGAAAAAGCTTCTGCACATACCGTCTGAATGGTTTAACGAAAGCTTTTCACTAAAAAAGACAATGAGCATTTATATTATAGTGATTGCATCTGTTTTCGGATTTTTTATGACAAAAGGGATAAAACCTTTATTAAATCCATCATTATACCCTCTTAGAGAGATTGAATTTTTGAGAGTAAACAATTTAAAAGGTAAGTTATTTGTAAATTTCGGATACGGAAGCTATGCATCATATAAACTTTATCCAAATATAAAAATATTTATGGACGGAAGATATGAAGAAGTTTATCCGGTTAAATATGTTGATATTATGAAACAATTTTATATTGTTCAAACAAAAAATCCTATCGTTTTGAACTATTTTACACCAGATTATTTTATTATAGAAAAATTTTATCCTGCATATAATTTTTTAAAGAGTAAAAAAGAATGGAAACTTGTTTTTGATTCACCTGACTTTGGTTTATTTATCAGAAAAGATAAGTTGAAAAAGCATTATATTCAACCCTCAAACCATATAAAATACTATAGAGAACATGCATTTGATACTAATATAAATTTTAAAAAATCATCTTAATTGAGCATTATAAAAAATTTAAAATATGTTAATGTAAAAATGTGAATGAAAAATCTTTAGAATATACATGTATATTTGGAGGCGGAGCAATTCGAGGAATTTGTTACGTCGGAGCTTTTAAAGCCATAGAAGAACTTGGTATAAAGGTTAATACTTATGCAGGTTCATCTGTTGGTGCTATTTTTGCTACACTTTTGGCCGTAGGTTTTTCTTCCGAGGAACTTGAAGAGCTGTTTTTAAATGTAAATTACGAATTATTTAAAGACATACACTTTGGGTTCGGAAACTCTTTTGCATTAAGCAAAGGTGGAATTTTTCTAGAAACTTTAAGAGAAGCCATTGAAAAAAAATTCTACGGAGAAAACTATGTGAAAGGCAAAAATCCGCCTGTAAAATTTTCTGATTTGGACAAAAATCTGGTTATTTTAACAACTGACTTGAAAAATTTTAAGCCTTGCGAATTTTCAAGATTTACAACACCTGACATTGAAATAGCTTATGCGGTAAGAATTTCATCATCAATGCCGGGACTTATGAATCCTGTATCTTATAACGGAACTCTGCTTGTTGACGGAGATTTACAAAAGAGCTTGCCTATGTGGAGATTGTCTAAAAATCTTTGCCCTGACAACGGAAGAATTTTAGAATTTAGACTGGAAGGAGATTATGAAGGAAAAGGTAAAAACCCTTTAGGCTTTATAAATACCGTTTACAGTTGTATAACCTCTCTTGCAACAGCTTTTATTGTAGATACTTATGGCAAACGTGATAAATTTGATTATGTTACACTAAATTCAGGCTCTGTTATTTTAGTCGATTTTAGCTTGCCAAAGGAAAAACGACTTGAGCTTATAGATATCGGCTACAATGCAACTATGAGTTATTTCCAGTCTGATTTGAAAGAAAAAAAGAAAATTTTATTAAAACAGTATAAAATTTTATCTAAATCTTTGAAACAAATTCAAAAATCAATCAATGCGAATAAAATAAATCGTGCAGAAAATGAATTGGGACACTTATATATGTCTATTTATCGTGCCAAAAAAAGCGTTGATACAAAATTTTTAGAAATAATAGAAGAATTTAGAGAAACCTTCTTTTCAAATCTCTTACCTGCAGGATTGCTCGGTATAAAACATGTTAAAAATCATAAATTATTAAATGCGGAAATTTTACGATTAAATATTTTGTTTGACGAAAAAATAATGGAACTTGAAAGCTTCATTTTTGATATTTAGAACCTCTTTTTATTTCATTAAACAGTAACTCAAAGCTTAATTCTTTTTGCTTTGAACGCCTTTTTGCGAATTTATAATTCCCTCCTCTAAACAGAGGATATAAAAGGCTAAAGGCTAAAGATTAAAATTTTTACCTCGTATATAAATATGTAACCTTAAATAATTAATCAGTTTTAAAAAATATTTATCCACCATATGTAAAAAAAGCAAACTGATAATCTCTCCACGCCGACATTATTCGGCGTTTTTTATTGCAAAATTTTTGATTTTACAAATTTGATGTATAATTTTTTTTATGAAACGTCAAAGATATCTGTTAGCTTTAATATTAATCTTTTTTATGGTTATAATCGCTCAAATTACGGGGCAAAAGGAAATAATTTTCCCTGAATTTGTTGCCCTTACAATCGGAGCTTGGGTTTCTAACAGACAACCTTGGCTTGCAAACAAAAGAAGAATCTTCTTTTTACTTTCAATTTCTTCTTTTATAGGCGTTTTTATCGTAAAATTCTTGAAAATTGCATTAATTGCCAAAATCTGTATTGCATTTATTTTCACAGCGATTGCTTTGACTATTGCTCAATCTACTTTGCTCCCAATAATTTCGGCATGTATTTTACCAATTTATTTGAATGTATCAACTTTAGTTTATCCTATTTCTGTTACAGTTCTTGCCTCTATTATTATTTTATTTCAATGGCTTCTAGAAAAAAACCGACTTAAACCCAAAAATGTATTTGTTAAAAATAATTTTGTTTTAAAAGATGAATTTGAAAAATGGACTAAACTTTTAATAGTTTTAATTGCAATATCTTTTCTTCCTATTGAATCTAAGCATTTATATTTTATAGCTCCACCATTAATTGTGGTATTTACAGAAATTGCAAATCCTAAAAGTAAAATGAGGAAAAAACCATTGACTTTAATATGCTTACTTTCACTTGCATCTATTGTAGGCTGGGCTTCAAGAATAATTCTAAATTGCTATTGGCATTTACCTATCGCTCTTTGTGCGGTCTTTGCATGCTTTGTCTTATTCCAAGTCTTCCAAAAAACAAATACTCTCTTTCCCCCTGCCGGAGCAATACTCATTTTGCCGATATTACTTTCCGTAAAAGATTTGGCTTTTTATCCGCTTGAAGTTACCATTGGCAGTTTTATATTTATTGCATCTGCCTTATTTCTTTTTAAGGACAAATCTGCAAATAAAAATTTAGCATAAATTAATTTATAAAAATTTTTATTAAAGTTTTTCAGATTTTTGCCGATACAATTCTTGGATATGTAAAATTTTAATTTATAACTTTACTGTTCCTTATATAATGAATGCAATTAAAAATTTTAGAGCATACTTTTGTGTAGTTTTGTAACAAAACAAAAACATGCTGAAATCATGAAAAAAAAATTGTTTTTATATAAGTGAACACGAAGAAGTTAAGGAGTCAAAAATGGAATTAAATTTTGGTTTAACAACAAGTGCAAGACAACAAACAGAAACAACAGGCACTTTGGCGAGCAAGGATTCAACAGAAACTCTTGGTTCTTTAGCAAGTAAGGATTCAACAGAAACTCTTGGTTCTTTAGCTTGTAATACAGAAGATATAAAAGATTCTTTAAATGGCAAAAGCATGTTTGGTTCATTAGAACCTGATACAGAGGTTGCAGAAGGTGCAGATTTAAGTTGGGCATCATTGGCTTCTGCAAGTCAAGAATCCGCACAAAGTTCAGGCGGAAATTGGGCATCTTTATCTACAGCCGGTGAAGTTGCTGCTGCACAAGCAGGAGCAAGCGAAGGCGGTACAAATGCAGGTGCTTTAGGAAATTCAGGAACTACAGTTGCAAATGACGGTGGTTTCTTCGGTGCCGATACAGGAAGTACTACAGCTGATGCAGGTGCAGGTGCTACTGGCGGAGCAAGTGCAGGTGCTGATTGTGGTGGCGGTGGCGGAGGCTTCTCTGCAAGTTGCTAAAAAAGTTTTAAATGTAAAAAAAAGAAAGACAAAATCCATTCGGATTTTGTCTTTCTTAACATTTGTTAATTCTTTATATATTTATTAAGATATATTACAAATTATCAATTAATGTTGGTCTCTCATTTGAGCAAAGCAGTCTCTGCAATAAACATCTTTGCCTTCCATTGGCTTAAAAGGAACTTGAGTAGTAGCACCACATTTTGAGCATACTGCATCAAAAAGTTTCTTTTTGCCTCTTTTACGAGCCTTTCTGCAGTCAGGGCATCTTTTTGGAACATTAGTTAATCCTTTTTCTGCGTAAAATTCTTGTTCTCCTGCTGTGAAAATAAATTCAGCTCCGCAGTCCTCGCAAATGAGTTTTTGATCTTCGTACATTGGTTTTTTCTCCTAGATTTAGTAACTTATTACGGTCTTATGCAAAAAGCATGCCGTAACACTTCTTACATTCTATATCTTTTTTGAATTTTTTGCAAGTGTTATAAAATCTTTTGCTAAATTTACAGGAACTGCAAAACCAATACCAATATTTGAATGATTATTGTCAGGATTGTATATAGATTGGCTTATACCGATGACTTCGCCCTCTGAATTCAATAACGGCCCGCCTGAATTTCCGGGATTTATTGCCGCATCTGTTTGAATTTTATTTTTTGCATAGTCAATTCTTGAAACTATGCCTTGCGTTAATGTTCCGGAGAACCCAAATGGATTTCCTATCGCCAAAACTTTTTGCCCAACTTTTATTGTTGAAGAATCACCAAGATTTATCACTTGAAGGTTTGTTTTAGGATTAATTTTTAAAATCGCTAAGTCATTGTTATCACCTAATATTGCAAGAACTTTTGCCTTATAGACTTTTCCGGAATAAATTGTAACATCAATATCTTTTGAATCTTCGATTACATGAGAACTTGTAAGAATTGTTCCGTTTGATTTTATCACGCAACCTGTTCCGCTTGAAACTCCGTCCGGTAATTGTGCATCAATAGACACTATTGACGGATTTATTTTTTCATATACGTTTATGTTTATACGTTCATCTTCATCATACATTTGAGCATATACATTATTCTGCACAGCAAATGCACAAAATATCATCATGTATATAAAAACTTTTTTTAACATTTTTCTCATAAGCACCCCTCACCGATGATATTTTTTACCATATTCTTATTTTTTAAAATATTCCTTTTTACAAAATATTTGTTAGTTATTGCCAATATTAAAATTTTAATGGTACAATATAGAAAAATAAAAATTCAGATGTGAATTACATGCGAAAGGAGAAAACATGAACAGAATAGATTCATTTAGAGAAGATTTAAAAGCAAAAAGAGCGGTAAAAATTATCGCAGGTATAAGTAATTTTGATATGGAAAATATCAAAAAAGTTATCATGGCTGCTACAGAAGCTAAAGCTTCTGCAGTTGATATTTCAGCAAGCAGAGAAGTTATTGAATATGCAAGAAGTTTGACAGATTTGCCAATCTTTGTTTCATCAGTTGTTCCTGAAGAACTTGCTGAAGCTGTAAGAATGGGTGCTGATGCTATTGAACTTGGCAATTTTGATATTATGTACAGATCAGGTTCTAGAATTAGTGCAAGCGAAGTTTTGGAATTGACAAAGAAAACATTGTCTTTAATTGACAAAGATTCAACATTTATGTCAGTTACAATTCCAGGACACATTTCAGTTTCTGAACAAATTGACCTTGCAAGAGAACTTGAAGCTTTGAATATTGATTTGATTCAAACAGAAGGTTCTGCTATGGTTGCTGATTCAGAAAAGCATGAAGGTGCTAGAGGTTTGTTAGAAACTGCTCAAATTTCAATTGCAAACACTATCGAAATTGCAAGAAACACAACTATTCCTGTAATGACTTCTAGTGGAATTACACCTACAACTGCATCACTTGCTTTTGCTTCAGGTGCTAGTGCAATCGGTGTTGGCTCTTGTATTAACAAGTTAGATTCAACTCTTGCTATGGTTGCTGTTGCAAGAAGTTTAGTTGAAATCGCTTCAAGAGACTCTATCTCTAAGAAAGATGCTGTTTTAGCTTAACTTGTTTAATTTAATAATTAAATTTATAAAAAGCCTGAATTTTGAGTTTCAAAATTCAGGCTTTTTTATTTTATTTATTTAACTATTTTGATTTTATCTTGCACAGATTGTTCTTGCGACATGAACTCCTGAAGCAGAAGCTTGAATTAAGCCTCTTGTAACACCTGCTCCGTCTCCGATTGTAAACAAGTTTTTTACACCTTCTGTTTCAAGTTCATTTGTCAATTTTACTCTTCCTGAGTAGAATTTAACTTCTACACCATAAAGAAGTGTATATCTTGAAGCAGTACCCGGAGCAATTTTATCAAGTGCATAAAGCATTTCGATTATACTTGTCAACTGTCTGTATGGAAGTACCAAGCTTAAATCTCCGGGAGTTGCTGACGGTAATGTCGGCATTATTGTACTTGACTTAATTCTTTCAACTGTTGAACGTTTTCCGTCTAACAAGTCTCCGAATCTTTGAACAAGAACTCCGCCTGCTAACATATTGGCAAGTCTTGCCACATGTTGACCGTAGGCAATAGGTTCTTTGAAAGGTTCTGTAAATTGTTCTGAAACTAAAAGTGCAAAGTTTGTATTTGCTGTTCTTTTTGTTGCATAACTATGTCCGTTTACTGTTAAAATTCCATTATAATTTTCACTTACAACTTCACCATAAGGATTCATACAAAAAGTTCTGACTTCATCTCCAAATGTTGGTGAATAATAAATCAATTTTGATTCATATAATTTTTCTGTAATTGGTTCAAATACAGGAGCTGGAAGTTCTACTCTTACTCCGATATCTACTGCATTATTTACCATTCCTATTTTATTTTCAGAAAATTCAGAAGTTAACCAATCCGCACCCTCTCTACCGGGGGCTATTATTATATATTCAGCAGTTATTGTCTTTCCTTTTTTAGTCGTAAATCCTTTTACTTGACCATTTTCAACAATAAGTTTATCTGCGGATTCCTCATTTAAAATTGTAATCTTATCATTCAAATAATCTTGCATATTTTTCAAGACATCAAGACTTCTCTCTGTTCCAAGGTGTCTCACAGGCGAGTGAACGAGTTTTAATTCGGCAAGTGTTGCTTGGTGTGCAATATCTGCATAATCCTCTTTATTCGTCCCATAAACAACGTCTGTTGCACCAAATTGCAAATACATTTTGTCTGTATAATCAATTAAATCTTCTACGTCTTTTCTTTCCATGTAGTCAACCAAATGACCACCTACATCTGGAGTTAATGTTAATTTTCCGTCAGAAAATGCTCCTGCTCCACCCCAGCCACACAATAAACCGCAAGTTTTACAACCCGGACATTGTTTGTAACCGTCTCTCAAAAAACATTTTCTTTTTTCTATTCTTTTTCCTTTATCAATTAAAACAACTTTCCAATCAGGTTTTAATTTCATAATTTCTAATGCGGTAAATATTCCCGCAGGCCCTGCTCCAACTATTGCTACATTATACATTTTTACTCTATTACAACCCGTTTATTCAGGTCGCCTTTCCTTATTCCTGTGTACCTTTTACTTTTATCCTTTTGTCGTATCGGCTTAATCAGATTTCTGAACTCAATTTTTAATCAGACCAAACCGTAGCATTATAACCCAAAATAAATAAAAAATAAAACGGTTTATTAAAAATCTTTTACTAAAAAAGGTGTAACTCACTAATTTAGCGAATTACACCTTTTAATTATTCATTTTTTAAATTAATTAAACCACGTTGTCGGTTTGTACCAACAAACAGCAGGAATCTGTTTGGGTGCAGGTTTTCTTCTGTGTGCAAGTTCTACTGCTCTTTGTCTTTCTTCTATCTTACTGATTTTTTTGTTTTGACTATTATCCCTGTAATGTGTTACAAACTTTGTTTGACCGTTTCTTATCTGTAATCTTAATTCATTTCCTTGTTCTTCCGGTAATATATAAACCATTGAACCTTTTTTGATACCATATTTATTTGCCATTTCTTCAAAAGCTTTGCCGGGAATGTTTACGCAACCCATGCTCTGTCTGTTATCAGATAATTTTCCGTTATTATAAAATCTATTTCTATTTTCTGCATCTGCTGTTTTGTGTATGGCTTGAAATGATGTTGTTAATTTTTTCTTACCTTTTGAACCAGGCAAATCTTTTCGTTGTTGAACATCAGGGTCATCTGTTTCTCCTGAGTTTCCTAAAAAGAATGCACCATTTAAATTATTACTTTTTGAACTAATTTCAAATTGTCCTGGAACTGTTGTATATCCTTTACGAGCAACCTTTTTATCTGCTGCAAATGCTCTTGACAAACTGTCGCCTTTTGTCGCTCCAATTAATGCCTCATAAGTCTTTACAGGTTTTCCTGCCTTGTTATAAACCGTAACTGTACATTTATTTTTATCTACTATTACATAATTCCCTTTGGCATGCTTTTTGTTAAATTCAATTACTCGACTTTTATTATCTTTTATTGAATTTATTTTATCCATTTCTTGTGATTGCTTCCACAATTTTGATTCTTTCATTATTTCCGTTTTTGAACGAATTGTATCAGAATAAGCATTATCCTTTACTGCTGTATCTCTTTTAGAAAACTCTTTATTAATTTTGCTAAACGTTATTGTATCCATTTTTAAAGAATTATTTGCTTTTTTTGCTTCAAAAAGCTTTACCGTATTTCCGCTCTTGCTAAAATACTTTTTTTGAAAGTCTTGTACATTGGAACAACCGTTCAAATCTGACAAACGCTTCATTTCATTTATTATATCACTACCGGTAATTGAATTGTCGCCCTTTGCTCTTAAACTATCTTTTGCAACTTTCCAAGGACTGTCTCCATTTTGAATCTGTCTGATTGCATTTGTCATAATGATTTTCCTCTATCTCTCGTATAAAAATCTCTTTAAATATCTCTAAAATTAGTGTCTATATTCATGTAAAAACATGTCAGGTGCGAAAATTGCCTGTTTTTATTAATTTTTTTTTGATATTATTGTTTTATGGAAGAAAATGTAAAATTTTATATTGTACCTACTCCGATTGGAAATTTAAACGATATCACAAATCGTGCTATTTCTATCTTAAATTCAGTTGACATTATCGCTTGCGAAGATTGCAGAACTACTCAAAATCTTCTTAATCATTTCGATATAAAAACAAAAACTGTTTCTTACCATAAATTCAATGAAAAAGAACGTGTAAAGCTTTTTCTTGACATAATTTCTGAAGGAAAAACCGTTGCTCTTGTCTCTGATGCTGGAACTCCTCTCATTTGCGACCCTGGGTCTGTTCTGGTCGAAGAATTAAGAAAAAATAATGTCAAAATCTCCGCTCTACCAGGTGCTAATGCTGTTATAACTTTCCTTTCTCAAATTCCAAGAACTGGTGAAGACTTCGCCTTTGTTGGATTTTTACCAAAAACTGATTCTCAAATAAAAAATTTATTACAAAACTTTTCTCACACAAACACCGTTTTTTACGATTCTCCAAACAGATTACTAAAAACTCTAGATTGTATTAAAAGCTTTAATCCAAACGCTAAAATCGCTGTCGGAAGAGAATTAACTAAAATCTTTGAAGAAATAATCGTCGATTCTGTTGACAATGTAATTAATTATTTTCAATCACACGTCTTAAAAGGCGAAATCGTTGCCATGCTATACGCAAAAACCCCTGAAAACTTCGCTCAAGACGAAATCTTAAACAAAATTAAAATCCTTCAAGACAAAAAATTCTCTGCTAAAGATATTTCTATAATCCTTTCTTCTCTTTATAATTTAAAAAAAAATGAGATTTATAAACTTACAAGTAAATAAATTTTTGCCTAATATTCTTTGAAAACAATGTTTTTGGCGATTTATTACGAAATGTAACAAAATAAACAAAGTCTGAAATCGGAGGTTGAGTATATACTTTATATATATACAAGAAGAAAAACAAAACAGAGAGCAAACATTAAATAGACACGAGAGACATTAAAGAGAACACACACACCGTTTAAATAAAGAGAGATATAGTTAACCTTCCTAACACACCTTATTAAATTCCTTTCCTTAACAAAATTTTTAAAACCTCCAAATTTTTTGGAGGCTTTTTTTTTCGCTTTTCTGAAGAAAAGCTTGGCAAAAGACTTTCCACAGGCAGCTCATTAAATCGCTAAAGCAAAACAGATTTATGTCTTTTTGAGGAAGAAAAGAAACAAAAGAA
>JAGOIO010000160.1 GCA_017995595.1 bacterium
CTCTACCGCCACCTGCGGAAGTAGAATGACCATGACCGCCTATCGGACCTGTAGAATATGTTCTACCTGTAGGTGCTCCTGTAGGGCGTGGAACAGGTATTGCAAATTGTGGGTGTGGTCTTGTTGATAATTTTGGTACCGTTGGAGGTCGCATTGAAGGTCTTGCAGATGGTGCTTTTGGTTTAGCAGAACTCTTTCCCTTCGGTGCAGAAGCCTTTTTCGGTGTAAATAATTGTTTAAAGAAATTTTGTTGTTTTTGAACGTGTTTTACAGCTTTTGATTTATGTCCGGTATTTCTGGAAACTCTATGTGTTGCAGACTTACTTCCTGCCGGTTTTGAAGCCTTGTGAGGAGTAGGTGATGGCATTGAAACTTTCTTATGAGGGTTTCTATGACCGCCTGTACGAGAATTTTCAGCTGAACGGAAGTGTGTTTTGTGTAAAGGTTTTTGACCTTTATCTACAAGTACAAATTCTATATCATTCATTTTTGGTTTTGGTTTTTCAAACATAGAGAAAGTTATTCCCATTAATGCCAAAACAAATACGATAAGCCAAATCAAACCAACAACCGTTGGGTGTAGGATTGTTGAAATTATCAAGGAATTTTTAAAAGAAATTCCGTCTTCTTTTTCACGAGAAACCGCAGGAAGAGTATATTCTTCTTTTTCCTCGTCCTGTTCATCTAAAAATATGTTTTTATTTCCTAAGATTGCCATTTATTTCCCCAATCATTCTAGTATAAGAATATTCTATGCAAAACGCACAGAAATCTTATTAGCCAAAAGGCTAATAAGAATAGCTAGAAGTTGAAGGTGTTGCTGTAATCGGTTGGTCTATTACCAACTGTACAGTAGAGCCAGCCGGAATATCAACGTCAGCTCCCTTTGTGATTGCAGACTTACCAAGTCCTCCAACTGCACCGACTGCAGTACCTAAAGCAGCACCTTTTCCGACTTGTCCGCCTGAGATTGGTCCGAAAATTGTACCTGCTAAAGCTCCAACTGCTGAGCCGATAGCTATATTTTTTGCATAACTTTTTGTTACGTCCATTTTTGTACCGCCAAGTAAAACTCCTTTTCCGTCATCTGTTTTGATAACAGCAGAAACGGGAATTCTTGAGACGTACGGTGTTATAATTTGTGTAAATTTTAATTTTAATAAGCCGTTTGTTGTTCCGAATTTAGCTTTTCTTGCTTGAACAACTGAACCTATTACAGTACTTCCTGCAGGTGCAATTAGTGCTGAATTATAGTAAAAATCATTACCCAAAGTCAAGGTTACTCTTTGACCGGTTGTAAGATATTTTGAACTTATTGGTGTTGCAACTACAGCTCCAAATTGTGTTCCAGATGGTACTGATACAATTCTTGCTTTCAAAGTTTTATTTTGAGTTGAAGTCTTTGTTTGAGGTTTTCTCATTGTAGGAGCTTTTTGAGCTATGTAATTACTTTGAGTTGCAGGTTCTTGATACTGAACATCTTGTGTATTCTGTGAATAATTTTGAGCATAGTCTTGAGTATAATAATTTTGATAATAATTTTGACTATAATCTTCTGCCACACCTTGAGCCGGTGTATATTGATAATTTGCGGCTGCAAAAGAGATGTTTGTTGTAGCCATTACTGCAAGTAATAATGCACTTAAATTTCTTTTTAATTTTCTATTCATAGAATATCCTCCATTTTAAGTCCTAATATAATTATTATTCTAAATTAATTGTTTGTCAATTAATTAACGTATGTTTAATAAAAAGTGGTCTTGCAAGAATAATTATTTTGCTGTCTCCTGCTTCAATAATAGTATGCTCGCCTTTTTTTCTGCTTGCTCCCGGTACTGTTCTAATAAATCCGGGGTCATAACCTTGATAATATATTGGCATTGCATCATAAGATGACGGACTTGTCATTTCGCCACCGATTATATTATTATTTGCAGAATAAATATATGCATTTATCGCTTGTTCATATCCGTCAGGCAATCTCATTTTTACTATTTTTATTATCATTGAACCGTTTGTTCCGATAATCGGTTCGTTTACCTTTGCAACGTAGCCGTAAAACTCTGTTCTTCTTGGCAATACGTTTAAATCACCTAAGAAAAAATCATTTGTTCCGATAAATTTAACTTGCGTTCCTGTTTGTGCAAATTCTGTTGAAATTTCTGCCGTATTTTCAACAGGAATAAATGAACCTTCAGGAATATATTGACCTCCGTAGCCTTTCAATCCGGAAAGTTCTGCGGTGTATCCTATTGAGCAAATACAAGTTAATATCAAAAATATTTTAAGTAATAAATTTTTCATGATAAATATTATAATTAATAATTATTTTTTTTCAAATTTTTATACGCAAATCTTGGGACAATATTTTTCGACAGGACATTTTGAGCATAAAGGTTTTTGCGGTTTACAAATATTTTGACCGTGAGTAACAATTAAAGTATTTATTTCTATCCAGAATTTCTTTGGTAATTTTGCTCTTAATGCAAATTCTGTTTCTTCAGGATTTTTTGTTTTTACATAACCAAATCTGTTAAAAATTCTGTGTACATGAACATCAACACAAATTGCAGGCTTGTTAAAGCCTCTTGCAACAACTAAATTTGCGGTTTTACGTCCTACTCCACGGAATTTTACCAACTCTTCTATTTCATCAGGAACTTGGGAATTATATTTATCTACAAGAATTTTTGACAATTCTATTATTTGTCCTGCCTTATTTTTGTAAAATCCTACAGGATATATCGCTTTAGCAAGGGTTTCTTCTTTTATTTTTGCAAAATCTTTAGGCGAATTTCCCAGTTCTAGCATTCTTAACGTTGCAGGATAAGTTGTTCGGTCATTTGTTCTTAGGCTTAAAATACAGGCTATCAAAACTAAAAAAGGATTTTCAAAACTATCCATCAGCTTTACAAATTCACTTTTTGGTTCATCAGCTTTTTTTAAAATATCAACAACTTTTTCAATATCAAATTCCATAAAAATTCCTTTTATTTGTTATTTTAGCATAAATGATTATTTATGATATAATAAGTGAATAAATCAGTTACCCGAAATTTAGGAATAGCAAAATGCTCACAACAGAAAAATTAACAGTAAGGTTTGGTTCACAAACCCTTTTTGAAAATATAAGTATAAAATTTGCACCAGGAAATTGTTACGGACTTATAGGTGCAAACGGTGCAGGAAAATCAACATTATTAAGAGTTTTGTCAGGCGATATAGAGCCGACATCAGGAAGCGTTCATATTTCCAAAGATGAGAGACTTGCAGTTTTAAAGCAAGATCACTTTGAATTTGATGAATACAAAGTGCTTGATACTGTTATTATGGGGCATAAAAAGCTTTATAATATAATGAAAGAAAAAGATGCTCTTTATTCTAAGCCTGATTTCAATGAAGAGGACGGAATGTAGGTTTCAGAATTAGAAACAGAATTTGCCGAACTTGACGGTTGGCAGGCAGAGAGTTCTGCCGGTACACTTTTGGCGGATTAGGAATTCCTGAAGAGTTGCATGACAAGCTTATGAGTGAACTTGCAGGTAGTGAAAAAGTC
>JAGOIO010000161.1 GCA_017995595.1 bacterium
AAACTAATAAGAACTCTCAATCAAAATGACTTGACTATAGTAGAGCAAATTACGAAAGAAGAAATTTCATGATTTTTTAAATGCAAAAATCTGATAGAACAGCATAAATTGGTTATGAATTTAACTCAATGTAGAATAACTTTTGATAAAAGAAAAATAACATTCTATTATACAGCTCCAGAAAGAGTCGATTTTAGAGAGTTATTAAAAGATTTAACTCAAACATTTAAAAGAGTTAGAATTGATTTAAGACATATCGGTGTAAGAGACGAAACTTCAATAATGGAAGGCGTTGGAATTTGTGGTCAAGAATTTTGTTGTTGCAAATTTTTAAAGAAGTTTGACTCTATCAATGTAAAACTTGCTAAAGACCAAGGAATGCCAATTGCTCCCGGTAAAATTTCAGGAACTTGTGGAAGACTTCTATGTTGCTTAAACTATGAATATTCTAATTATATCGAAGCAGCAAAAGGAATGCCACCTATCGGTTCTACCGTTATGACACCTGACGGACTCGGGAAAGTATTCACGCTTCATTTCTTAAATAATAGTCTTGATGTTAAATTTGAGGACGGAAAAATCAAATCTTATACAAAAAAAGATATTGATATGGTAGATGCAGATGTAAATGTTGAAATAGAAGCTCCACAAAACGTGAACTACCATGATGATGGCGATGAAAATGTTGATATTTCGCAATTAGAAGATGATAAAAACAGTTCTACAGGTAATATTTAATAAAACATAAAAAGACGGAATTATAAAATCCGTCTTTTTATGTTTTTATTTGCTAAATAATAAAAAAAGGATTGCGTGCCAAAAGCAAGCAATCCCTTCAAATTTCAACACCCAGTGTTACATATCTATACCACTGTATGTTGTTCTTGCCATGTTAGCTGTACTGTTCAAGCAAGCAGCTACGCATTTTTCGACAAAAGCTTTTACATTTTCAATATCTTTTTGAAGTTTAAGTTCATCGTGTTCTTCTACTCTGTATAATGCCTTTTTAAATCCTTCATAACTAAATCCTAACATAATTTGCACTCCTTAATATTACTACCGCTTACCTTAATTATATCGGACATTAGAGATAAAAACTTTAGCCTTTTGGGTTATTTATTAAGTTTTATTACAAACTTTTATTTATTGAACAGCTATTTTCGTGGAAATCATTGGGTTCTACCTGAATTGTAGAATGTAAGATATTAAAATTTTCAATTAAAATTTGATTAATACTACACAATATTTGCTCCGAATTTTTCAAATCAGCAACGACATGAACGCTCAAAGAAATATTTGCAGAGTTAATACTCCAAATATGCAAATCATGAATATTTAAAACGCCATTAACTTGCTTGATTACAGAATTTATTTCATTAATATCGACATTAGCAGGAACAGCTTCCATCAAGACTCGTACTGCAGAATTTATCAGATTAAAAGAACTGTATAAAACAAGTAACGCTATAACAACACTTATTATAGTATCGGCAATGTATAAGTGCCAAAAATAAATAATAAGACCAGCAAGAATAGCACCAATAGAACCTAACAAATCGCCTAATACATGGAAAAATGCACCTTTAACATTCAAATTTTCATGACTTCCTCTGTGAAGTAAAAATGCAGCAAGAACATTAACAATTAAACCGCCAATAGCAATAACTGACATTGATAAAGCATCAATTTTTTGCATAAAACTTAATCGCAAATATGCTTCATAGATAATACCAAAAGCAATAAAGACTAAAGTACACCCATTGACAAAGGCTGAAAGAATTTCCACTCTATAGTATCCAAAAGTTTTTGAACTTGGAGCTTTTTTAGATGCTAAATTTAATGCCCATAAAGAAAGAGCAATAGAAGCAACATCACCTAACATGTGTCCTGCATCAGCTGTTAAAGCCAAACTTTTTGTATAATATCCACCTAAAAATTCAGCAATCATATATAATGCAGTAATGAACAAAACAATTATTAAATTTCTGGAATTTGAATGTTCTAGATGACAATGATTATGCCCATGATTGTGATTATGTACTTTATTCATAAAACTATCCTTATAATATTAAAAATATATAAAACTATAAGGCTTACAGGGATTTTTGTCAAATACTCACTTTATTTAATTTCTTTTTTGAGATACGATAAACAAGAGAAAAGGGGGAATTTATGTATAATTCAAAATCGTCCAAGGCTGAAGAATTTATTTCTAATGAAGAAGTTCTCGACTCCCTTGAATATGCACAAAAAAACAAAAGTAATGTCGAACTTATCGATAGCATTATTGCGAAAGCAAAAGAAAGAAAAGGTCTTTCTCACAGAGATGCCTCTGTATTATTGGCATGTGATATTGAAGAAAAGAACCAAGAAATTTACAAGCTAGCTGAACAAATCAAAAAAGATTTTTATGGCAACAGAATTGTTATGTTTGCACCACTGTATTTATCAAATTATTGCGTAAATGGTTGCGTATATTGTCCATACCACGCAAAGAATAAACACATTCCACGTAAAAAAATGACACAAGAAGAAATTGAGCATGAAGTTATTGCACTTCAAGATATGGGTCATAAGCGTTTAGCTATTGAAACAGGCGAAGATCCTGTAAATAATCCGATAGAATACATATTAGAAAGCTTAAAAACTATTTATGGCGTAAAGCATAAAAATGGAGCAATCAGACGTGCCAATGTAAATATTGCAGCAACTACTGTTGAAAATTACAGAAAATTAAAGGAAGCCGGGATTGGAACTTATATTTTATTCCAAGAAACTTACAATAAAGAACGTTATGAAATGCTTCACCCAACAGGACCAAAACACAATTACGATTACCACACAGAAGCTATGGACAGAGCTATGCAAGGTGGAATCGATGACGTTGGATTAGGTGTACTTTTTGGACTGTCAACATACAAATATGAATTTACAGCATTATTAATGCATGCAGAGCATTTAGAAGCTGTATTCGGAGTAGGTCCTCATACAATAAGTGTTCCGAGAATAAGACATGCAGATGATATCGATCCAAGTGCTTTTACAAATGGCATTGATGATGATACTTTCTGTAAAATTGTTGCTTGTATAAGAGTCGCAGTTCCTTATACCGGAATGATTTGTTCTACAAGAGAATCAAAAGAAGTAAGAAAAAGAGTACTTCACTTAGGAATTTCACAGATATCAGGAGGTTCAAAGACTTCTGTTGGAGGATATGACGGAGAAAATCAAGATGAAGCAGAAGAATCAGCTCAATTTGATGTAACTGACCGTCGTCCACTTGACGAAGTTCTAAGATGGCTTGTTGAATTAGGGTACGTTCCTAGTTTTTGTACAGCATGTTATAGAGAAGGCCGTACAGGTCAAAAATTCATGAAAATTTGCAAGAGTAGAAAAATCCAAAATTGTTGCCACCCGAACGCAATAATGACACTTCAAGAATATTTGGAGGATTATGCAACTGCAAAAACTAAAGAAGCTGGAGAAAAACTTGTTGCAAAAGAAGTTGAAACAATTGAAAATCC
>JAGOIO010000023.1 GCA_017995595.1 bacterium
GAAGTAAAATTATACCTGCAATAAAAATTAAAACCGTATATCCTAAAAATTTTCGCAAATTCATATTGAAATTGTAGCATGAATATTAAAGCTTATTGCAAGTTCATTTTTTTTTTGGTTTAATTGTATTAAAATATTGAGTAGTATTATGGAATAGTATTCGAGAAAGGTCTTACTTTGGCAGGAAATGCACAAAAATTAAAAGAACAAAACGCAAATTTAGTACCTCAAAACATTGAGGCAGAAGAAGCTGTATTGGGTGCAATTCTTGTAAATCCAAATACTTTGAGTAAAGTAGTTGAATTTTTAGTACCTGAAAGTTTTTATAAACCTGCTCATAGATACGTTTATGAAGCTATGGTTCAATTATTTAACCAAAACGAGCGAATTGATATCGTTTCTGTTTCAGATGTTTTGAATATGAATTCTAAGTTGGAATTGGTTGGTGGAAGAGCGTTTGTAAATGATTTATGTTTTAAGACAATAACTACTGCAAATATTGAATATTATGCAAAAATTGTTCAGGAAAAATCTGTAAAAAGAGCATTAATCAATGCGGGTTCTGAAATAGTTTCTTTCGGCTATGACTTAAATCCTACAGATGAGTCCTTGGATAAGGCGGAAAGAATGATTTTTGATATTGCATCTCAAAAAGCTACAAAAGATATGTCTCATGTAAAAGATTTAGTTTTGCAAAGTTATGAAAAAATAGAGTATCGTTATAACCACAGAGACGAACTTACAGGTGTTGAAACAGGTTTTTATGACTTGGATTCTATGACAAGCGGACTTCAAAAATCTGATTTAATAATTCTTGCTGCACGTCCGTCAATGGGAAAAACAGCTTTTGCACTAAATATAGCACAGAATGTTGCTCTAAGAGCGAAAGTTCCGGTTGCTATATTTTCTCTTGAAATGTCAAAGGAACAGTTGGTTCAACGTATGTTATGTTCTGAAGCGGAAGTTGATACGCAAAGACTTCGTACAGGACACATGCAAAGTAAAGACTGGGAAAAACTTGCAAATGCGATGAATGATTTTGCGGAAGCTCCTATTTATATTGATGATTCTGGTGGGTGCAGTTTGACTGATATTAGGGCAAAATGCCGAAGACTTGCCATGGAAGAGAAAAACCTCGGACTTATCGTTATTGACTATCTTCAATTAATGGAAGGTAGTGGCAGAGAAGATCGTATGCAACAAATTTCTTCAATATCAAGAGGATTAAAAACCCTTGCAAGAGAACTCGATGTTCCTGTAATTGCTCTTTCTCAGCTTTCTCGTGCTGTTGAACAAAGAAACGACCACCGACCAATGCTTTCTGACTTGAGAGAATCAGGTGCGATTGAACAGGACGCTGATATCGTTATGTTTATTTATCGTGATGATTACTATAACAGAGAAGAGGGCGATGATGAAGCTCCTAAGGCTACAGGTAAAGAGGGTAAATCTGAGATTATTATCGCAAAACAAAGAAACGGCCCTGTTGGAACTTTTGAACTTCTTTTCCAAGGAAGTATTACAAAATTCAAAAATCCGATTAAAACGGATACTTTTTAGAACTGAAAATAAAGGAATAATTTATGAAAAAATTACTAATTGCTTTATCATTGATTTTATTATCAACAAGCACAGTTTGTGCAAGACCGTGGGACGGTGCTAATTACAGAGGTGAAAAGTATATTTACAATGTAGGAAATAAAGTTGATACGTTTACTGTTGTTCCTGTTGTAAGTTTTGAGTCTGTAAGAACAACCGTTGAAGCTAAAATCAGATCTAATTGGATTCCACCTAAATCTTCAAAGAATAAACATGCTGTAGTTTTGGTGAAAATCGCAAAAGATGGAAAGTTGATTTCTGCAAGATTACTTGAACCGTCTGGAAATGCAGATTTTGACAATTCTATAAAAAATGCTATTTTAAAATCTACTCCGTTTCAGGCTTTACCTGATACGTTTGAAGGTAATTACGCCGAATTCCAATACACATTTAAGTATAGTCCTTTGCTAAAGGCTCTATAAATTTTGAATTTATAAAAAAACAGGTGCAAAGCTTTTGCTTTGCACCTGTTTTTTCTTCTTAGTTTTTTATATTTCGTTAATTACTCTTTCAAGAGCTTCAAGAGCATCTGGTGGAAGTTTATCCATTCCACCTTTTTCTGTATCTCTTGATTTTACGAAGTTTATTCTGTCTTGCATTCTTTTCTTAAATTCTTCTGCGTATTCTGAATTTGAAAAATCTGCATTAAATCCTTCAACTTTCATTATTTGAATATCGGTTAAATTTCCCCATTTCTCAAATTGAGCTTTTCTTTCTGCAATTTTTTCTAAAATATCCAAAGTATCTTCTTTTTTAACTTTTTTACCCATAAATTCACCGGTATTTAAAATGTAGCAATCGACTCCGTCAGAAATAAGTTGTTTAAATCTTTCATAGTCAACAGTAAGCGGGTAAACTCTAAATGGATTAGCATAAGGTTCAACAACAAGTGCATTCGGGTCAACGCCTTCTGCAAGTCGTTCTGCTGAAGTTCTTTTAGTTGCAAGAGTTGCACCCATTGTTGCACCCAAAGATGCACCTGAAAGCTTTACAACAGGTGGAAGAGTCGGGTCTTTCATTAGCCAAAATATAGCATTAATCGGTTCATCAATCCTATCAACTCTGTTTGGAGACCATAATTTTGACTTAACTGCACGACCGTTGCCGTTTCTTATATCTTCTGTAACTGAATAAATTTTTCCGTCAGGACCTTGAACTGCTCCGGCATTTTGCTGGGTTAAAATATATTTGTTATCTTCACAACCAAGTGGATAATCTGCGGTTTTGTCAAAATATGCAGGTTCAAGTGCGATTGAATATTTTTTATCAGCATTAATTATAAATGCATCATCGTGAAGAACCGTAATATCATATTTTCCACCATGTTTTGCATGTGTTATTGTCGATTTTCCAGAGCCTGAAAGTCCGAATACTGCGGCTTGGAAAGATTTGCCGTCCAAGTTATATTTTTTCATTCCTCCATGGCATGATGCGTAACCGTTTCTTGCTGCACAACCCCAAGCAAGTGTTAATGTGCCTTTTTTGTGTTCTCCAAAATATCTCATTCCCAAAATAGCCGCACAATTATGTTCAGGGTCAAAGAATGTTAATCCGTACGGGTAATCAGGGTGTTTCCAATCAGGGTCTGAAAATACGAAGATGTCTGCTTCATCAAGTTTTCTTGAATTTTCATACATTTTTGCATAATCTTTGTTTATATATTGAAAATTTAGCAACCAAGAATACATAACATTCTCAAAGCCTTCAGGGATTAGTAAATGAGCTTTCACCATAAAGTCTTTTTCTAATCCGACAACAGCTTCTGCCTTATACATTTTTTTGTAACGAGATTGGTAAACTGCTTCTCTTAAAATCGGAAGTAGCTTTTTTAAATCACATTTAGCTTCACCTGCAATATTTCTTGCGGCTGCACATCTTCCTACGACCTCTCCGTCATCAAACAGAAGCTGATTAGAACCTTTTGGTAAACCTAATTTTTCAGGTTTAAAAACGGGCATTCCTGTAAGTTCAATCGTCGCAGGGCTATTCTTTGCAAGTTCATAAGCAACTTTTAAATCTTTAATAGGAACTACGTTGTTTGCAAAAAATGGAGCAGTAATTGTTGCTCGTGCTGCAGAAGTTTTAGCTTTTAACTTTTCAGCATTATCAAAATATTCGATTGTTGACATTTTTAATCCTCTTTTTTATTATTTACATTCACCTGATAAGTACGTATAATCAGGATTTTCTTTCAAAACCTTTTCGATTTCTTCAAAACTCATAAAGCCTTCACTTGCTCCGAAGTGAGAAACAACAGAACTTGAGTTTACGGAAGCATACATCATAGATTTTCCTATGTCAAATCCCTTTTGAACGTAGCAAGCTGAGAACGTTGAAGCAAATGCATCGCCTGCTCCAAGTGTTGAAATTACTTCAGATTCAAAAGTCGGACACTTGAAGAAAGTCTTTCCGTCGTATGCGTAAGCTCCTCTTCCACCATCTGTAATTACAATAATTTGTTTTTCATTTATTTTTAATTTTTTAAGCATTTCTTGAATGTCAGGGTGAATAAATTCGCAAGAGAATTTTTCAGTTCTTGTGTCAGGTCTTACTTGAATTTTAGTACACATACAAGCTTCTTCTTTGTTCATAACAACGACGTTTGCCATATCAACAATTTTTTTTATGTATTCAAAACCTTTCTTAAGACTTGTTGTTCCTGCGTTAAAGCAAACTTGAACTCCATTTTCTTTAGCGAATTCAACAACTTTTTGCAAAACCCTGTTGGACTCTCCTGAAAGTGGTGCCATATAAAGCATTTTAGCATTTTTTATTGCTTCATAATCTATTTCTGAATTTTTTAAAGTTGCATTTGCTCCACGTTGAGCAAGAACTGTTCTATCGCCTTGAAAACTTAGTAAAATTATTGAAAATCCTGTTGATACAGTATTTACTTGAATTATTGTAGAAAGGTCAAGTGTGCTTTTCCCTAAAACTTCCAAAACTCCTTTAGAATAAATATCATCACCTATTTTGCAAATAGCACTTGTTTTAAAACCTAAATTTGCAAAATTTAGAGCGGTGTTTACTCCGCCTCCGCCTACGTTTGATGCGAATGATGAAATTTCCATCTTAGAACCGTAAGGGTAGCACATAAAGTCTAAGCTTTTGTCTTTTGCTGCAACTGAAACTATACGAGCATCTTCGCATTCAACAAAAACGTCCATTGTTGCACTTCCTATTGTAATTACTTCTGAATTCGTCATTTTCTTTTATTCTCCACTTGACTCTTTTATCTTAAAAATTTTTCTTTGCTCGTTAAAATTCTACCACGAATTTTATGCTCTAGGGTGAGCTTCGTTGTAAACCTCTTTCATGTGTTGCGTTGACACATGTGTATAGATTTGTGTATTCGAAATGCTTGAATGCCCTAAAAGCTCTTGTACAACTCTTAAATCTGCTCCGTTTTCTATTAAATGTGTTGCAAAACTGTGTCTGAAAACGTGTGGGGTTACATGTTTTGGAAGTTCTATTTTTTCAACAATTTCATTTATGACATTTCTTATAGTTTTATTTTGAAGTCGATATCCTGTATTATTTATAAAAACAGGCGTAGAATCAGTTATATCTTCGAGTCTGAAACCTTTTGCGACAAGTGAACGTGCTGTATCAATATATCGTTGAAGATATTTCTTTGCTCGTTCTGAAACAAGTACAATTCGTTCTTTTGCACCTTTTCCGAAAACTGTTATTTCATTATTTTCTAAATTAAGGTCTCCAAAATTTAATCCGCTAAGTTCAGAAACTCTCATTCCTGTTGCCCAAAGTAGCTCTAGAATGGCTCTATTTCTAAATCCTGCCGGTGTTTCCATCGGCGTACCGTTTAATATCTTTTCAACTTCTTCAGGTGTTAAAAATTTTGGTAAAGATTTTGGTCTTTTGGGTGAAGCTAAATTCTCCGCAGGGTTACTATCTACAAGTCTTTCTCTAAATAAATATTTGTAGAATGTCCTGATTGATGCTATTTTTCGTGCAATAGTAGTCTTTTTGTAATCGAATTTTTGTATAAAATGTAAGTATTCTCGTACTTTTTGATAATTTACACTTGTACAGTCTTCCTCATCAAGCCAAATTAAAAAGCTTAAAACATCTGAACAGTATGCTCGAGCTGTATATTTTGAGTAATTTCTCTCCACTATTAAATATGACTTGAATTTGTCTAAATCTAATTTTGAATTTTTGTTCAATTTTGTTGCCTATCTTTACAATTTTACATTTTACTGAAAGTATTATACAATATTTTATAAAAGTAGGCTTAATTTTTACATTACGTGAAGGCAGGAAAGAATAATGGATTATAAAAAAGTTTTGATGACATCGGCGATAGTTTGCTCATTATATGCGGGAAGTTTGCAGTGCTTAGCTTCTGATCCGGTTGAAATTCACCCTGCAAGAACTGACGTTTTTGCTTCTGCAACTTCAGGCGGTTCTTCGGCTACTGCTGGTAAATCTTCAAATGCTTCTAAATCTAAATCTAAAAAAGTGTTACGTGCTTCTCGCCGTTCTTCAAAAAAAAGAACTGTCAGAACTAAAATCGTGAGACGTGATGTTATTGTAAAAGTCGTTCAAGTTCAACCAAAACCTAAATTAGTGCCGATAAATTTTGATTCTATTTCAAAAATGATTGAAAATGATGAATTTAAAACGGCTGATAATTTGTTAGATACTGCAATTCTTCAAAAAAATAAAAATATACTTCAAATTTCGACTTTGCAAATTATTTCAAAAGCAAGACAAGGCAATACAGACTATGCACAAGAAAAACTGACTCCATTATTAAAGGCTTATCCGAATAATTCTGACTTGCATTATGCTCAAGGTGTTATTTGTTATAAAAAAGCTTTTGATGTTAATTACAAAGCTCAATCTGCTGACCTTCGCTCTCAGGCTGAAGATGAGTTTAGAAATGCAACAGTTTTGGATAGAAAAAATTACAAGGCTTTTAATGCCTTAGGCGTTGCACTTTTGAAAGACGGTAAACCTCAAGATGCAGAAGTTATGTTTAATACTGCTCTTGCAATTAATCCGAATTTTTCTATTGCCTTAGATAATTTGGGTACTGTCGATTATATAAATGGAAAAGTCGAAGATGCAACTAAAAAATTCCAAGATGCAATCTCTATGAATTCAAATAATGCTCCTGCATTCTATCATCTAGCAAAAATTTCTTATGATGATGAAAATTATGTAGATGCGATTGCGAATTTGAAAAAAGCGATTGCTATAAATCCAAACTTTTCGCCATATACAAATTTATTAGGTCAAATTTATAAAAAACAAGGCTATGATACTGCTGCTCTTGATATGTTTAAAAAAGCCATTATGCAAGATAATCAGATGATTTTACCTTATTATAACTTAGCTTCTTTGTATGAAAAACGTGGCGATACTGAATTTGCTATGCAAGAGTTAAAAAATGCTATTTCTTTAAATCCTAATTACAAAGATTTAAAATTAAAATTGGCAGATTTATCAAATATGACCGGTAAATATGACCAAGCAATTCAAAATTATAATGAAATTGTAAATGATAAAACTTTAAAAGTTAAGGCTTTAAAAGGTCTTGCAAATTCTTATTCCGGAAAAGCTCAGACTGCAACCGCAAAAGGCATGTTTGCTTCAAATAATGATTTATATACGGCTTTGGATTATGTCAATGAAGCTATTAAAAATTCACCTAATGATTTGGAATTGCATCTTGCACAATTAAAACTTATTCAATTAACAAATCAACCTGCTTTGGCTGATGAGGTTTTGAAAAAGATTATTACATCTCCTGCTGATGATATCGGTAGCAGAGTCGTTAAAGGTGAGGCATATCTTACTCTCGGAGATTACAGAAATGCTCAAAATGTTTTTGCAGATGCAATAATTTCGGCTTCAACTCAAGATGATAAATTAAAACTCGCTGAAATACTAACTTATCAAAGGCAATTTAAACTCGCAAAAGAAGTTTTAAATGATGTTTTAAAGACAGATGATAAAAATCAGGAAGCTATAAACGACCTTGATTACATTGTAAAAACCGAAAGAACTGCAAGAATGGATTACGAAACAGGAAATTATTATTTGAAGAAGAAAAAAGTAATTCCTGCCGCTATGGAATACTATTCTCGCTCAATAGCTCTTAATCCAAACAATGCGGTTGTTCACTTGACATTAGCGAAATACTACGAGAAGAAAAAAGATTATTTTGATGCTCTTCAAAATTATAAAGCATACGTTGGATTATACGATGGAACAAAAAGCTTGAGAAGAATCAATAAAAAAATAATTAAGTTAAAGAAAAAGGTAAATAAAAAAATTAAAAATCTGTAATTTACTGTAAAAACTTAAATTTGCCCCTCTTGCAATTAAAAATTGTTTGTTTTATCATACAGGCAAGAGTTGGCACAGCAACTTAGGGTACTAGTGTGTAAAGGAGAGATTACAATGCAAACTATGAAGAAAAGTGATTCATTTGAAACTATGGAAAATTCAATTGGTCTTTCAGCAGGTCAAATTTACCAATACTTGTCTAACAACAATGGTGAAGCTAATTTTTCAAAAATTAAAAAAGAATTGGATTTAAAAGGTAACTTCGCAGACTTAGGTCTTGGTTGGTTAGCTAGAGAAGACAAAGTTACTATTCTTAAAAACGGTAACTCTATTAAAGTTAAATTAAACTAGTTTAGAGTAAAATAAGTACACGGAAAAAGGCGAAAATCTTATGATTTTCGCCTTTTTTAATTCTCCTCAAACCCAAAAACTTTTTTATCTTACCTGTAAAATGTTTTTCCCTAGTCTAGTAGTGCTTCCAATATAGCTGCGTTCTTTGTTGCTAATTGATTGTCTCTTACTTTGTTTCTGTGAATGTAAGTTCTTAATGCTTCTCTGATTAACTCTGAACGTGAACGGTTTTCTGTGTCTGCTACATTGTCGATTTCATCTAAAAATCTTTCGGGCATTGAAATTAATACTCTTGCCATAATCTGTTCCTCTTTCTCTTTTTTATTCTCTAATACTCTTGGTACTTATATAAAGAATTTGAGGATTGAAAAATTGCTTATTTTTTATATACTTTTTATATTTATCTTAATAAAAGTTAACAATATGGCTGAAAACATTTGATTCTATTGGGTTTGTTATTGGATAAACATGCAATCGCCATAACTGTAAAATCTATATTTTTCTTTAACAGCTTCGCTGTAAGCATTAAAGATATAGTCTTTACCTGCGAATGCACTTACCAACATTATTAATGTAGATTTTGGCAAGTGAAAATTTGTAATTAGCTTATCTACGACATTGAATTTATAAGGTGGGTAAATAAACAATCTTGATTCACTTTTGCACGCTTGAATTTTCCCGAATTGGGCGAATGCGGTTTCAAGAGTTCTAACGCTTGTTGTTCCTACAGCTACAATATTTTTGCCGTTAGCTTTTGCTTCGTCAATTATTTTTGCAGTTTCTTCGCTTATTTCAAAAGTTTCTGAATCCATTTTATGACTTGTAACATCATCACATTTAACAGGTCTGAACGTTCCAAGTCCGACACTAAGATTCACATAGCAGATTTGAACGCCTTTTGCTCTCAATTTATTCATAATATCTTCTGAGAAATGTAATCCTGCTGTCGGTGCGGCAACTGAACCCTCATGATGAGCATAGACCGTTTGATATCTGTCATAATCAAGCTTTTTAAGCTCGTCATTAGTCATTTTTCTTTCGATATAAGGTGGAAGAGGAACATTTCCGATTTTTGATAAAATGTCGTAAATATTTCCGTCATAATTCATTTTTATAAGCCATTTGCCATCATCAACAAATTCTGTTGCAACAACTTGCAAGTCGTCAGAAATTCTGATAACTTGGTTTGGTTTAATTCTTTTTGATGGCTTCAAAAGAGCTTCCCAAACTCCATCGCCTTTATCTTTAAGTAAAAATACTTCAATTTTAGCACCTTCTGCGGATTTTTCGTCTCGTATTTCTTCATTAACTTTGTGTCCGTATAAACGTGCAGGTATAACTTTTGTATCGTTTAAAACCAAAACATCATTTGGTGTTAAATAATCAATTATGTCAAAGAAGTGTTTATTTTCGATGGTTTTATTTTCTCTGTTAAGTACCATCATACGAGAGTGTGTTCTTTCGTCCGCAGGTCTTTGAGCAATTAATTCTTCCGGTAATTCGTAATCAAATTCTGATAATAACATTATATCGCTCCGACTATTTTATGTCTTTTGCATCGATTTTCTTTGCAGTTTTTACTGCATCATCGTCGATTTTATTTTTTTTCTTTGTTTCTTCCTTGATAAGTTGTTTATCAATAACAACTGTTTGAACAACTTGAATAATGTTGCTTGAAATCAAATATAACAATACTCCGGCAGGAACAGGGATAAACACAAAAGTTGCAATAATCATAATTGGCATAAATGTTCCCATAGATTTTTGAACAGCTTTTTGAGTAGCGTCCATTTGTCCTGATTGCGTTGTTTTCATCATAACTTTTTGAGTAGCAACCATTGTTAAGCCAAATAATACAATTAAAGCTAAAACGTCAAAGTGTAGAGAACTTTTTACCGCTTTTGTCGGCATAGAGGCAGCTAATACTCCGCCTTTCCTTACAAACAGAAGCTTTTCATTTTCTCTTGTATTCATATTATTAACTGTAATTTCAGCTTTTTGAATTTTATCTAATTGACTAAATTTTAAATCTAAACTATCAAGGCTGACTTTTAAATCAATCGGTTGTCCGGGAGTTGCTTCACCTTGAATTTCAAGAGCTTTGTTTGGTTTTTCGATTTTTACGTTGTCAAGAACTTCATTATGAACAAGAGTAACTTTCGCATCTTTTCCAAGAGCGTAGTGGTCGTATTTAGAAGCACCCATTACTCCGTCGTAAGAAATTCCTGCAGTAGTTTTTAGAGTTGCATCAAGTCTGTTTATGAATAAGAATTTTGAATTTCCTGCAATTTGAATAAATTGAGGACTCATCAAAGCTGAATACAAAAGAATGAATATTGGCATTTGGATAAGAAGAGGGAAGCAACCTGACATTGGGTTAAACTTATGCTCCTTGTAAAATTCCATCAATTTTCTTTGCATTACTTGCGGATCGCTCTTGTATCGTTCTTGAAGAGCTTTAAGCTTTGGTTGAAGTGTTTGCATCATTTTCATTGAACGTTGTTGCGAAACACCTAACGGCCACATTGCAAGTCTTACAACCACTGTAAGGGCAATAATTCCTATTCCGTAACTTCCAAATATACTGGAAAAAGCCTTTAAGGCTTCAATCGTTATTGTAGTAAAATCCATAATATCCTCAAATCTATTAATTTTATATCTCGTACTTTTCTATTGTACTTATTAATAAAAAACTATCCATAGTAATTGCATTTTTAGTTATAAAATTTAATATTTATATTTTATTAATTACAAAAACCTAATTGTTTTATTCCGACAATATTAAGGACATTTTTAAGTTCAAAATAATATCCGTTTTCAAGAAGATTGCAGAATCTTTCGTAGCAAACAGGTGCAAGTTGAGCAGTTTTTCCTGTATCAAGGTAAAGTCCTTCAATAAATCTTGAAAAGAGTTCTGTGGGCTTTGTGTAGTATTTTTTGTAATTATTTATTTTCCTTGAAATTCTTGCCTGCTTACGTTGTGCTGATTTTAGCCTGATATAAGCGACAAAAGTTTTTGGCATGTCTGGAAAATCTTTTTCGATAGATTTTATAG
>JAGOIO010000162.1 GCA_017995595.1 bacterium
AGACATAACGTTTCTTGACCTGCAAAACAGCTATATCAATAATTTAATCAGGAACAATATTCCGATTAACTTAATCGCCAAGCAAATCGGGCTGGCAAGCACCGATGAATTTGTTAAAAAATACGGCGCCTTTATCGATGAAAAAGCATTGGATAAATTTGATTTTGCCGTCCAACTTTTTGTGGAAAAAGTATAGCATTATTATGTAAAAAACATCAAAACTCATCGAGCAAAAGATAACCCAGTAGCCTGTTTTTAGCTTTATATTAAAATTTAGGGGTAGTGGTGGTAGCCCGAATTGAGATTTGGGGAATATGTTACTTAAAAATTTAATCAAAATACATTTTTCTGCACGACTTTTTACTGTTTGGTTTGCATTTTACGCACGACTTTTTGCAACATGAGCTGCATTTTACGCACGACTTTTTTGATTTTCAAAAGAAATTGCTTTAATTCTCATCAAAATTTTAACTGTTTTTACTACTCTAACAACCAATCTATTGCGTTAATCTGCTTGATTCCTTCATGAGAAGTCAAAGGCTGCTCGTCCATAGTGATTAAAAATTTCTGATAATGGTCTTTTATACTTTCTAAAGATTTTAATTCTCTAGCCAAAGTTTCTTCTGCCTGAACAGTTTGTGCAACTTGATAATATTCTCGAATACCTTCTTTTATTGCGATAAAATCAACCTCATTTACACCAACTTTTCCAATGTAAACATCATAGCCTCTTCTGAGGAGTTCAAGATAAACTATATTTTCTAGATTATGACCCAAATCTTGTTTTTTAGCTCCCAATAAAAAATATTTTAAGCCCAAGTCAACGGCATAATATTTTTCGCCGGTTTTTAAATATTGCTTCCCGACCACATCGTATCTGTTCACACGATAAAAAATAAAACTGTTTGTCAGTGCAGATAAATAATTTTCTACAGTAGGCGAAGTTATTTTTCTGCCATAAGAAGTCATTGTATCGCTTATCTTTTTTGCAGACGTGCTGTTTCCCACATTGTCAAACATAAACTTAATAATGCTCTCTAGCATTGAAAGATCAGTTATTTTTTTTCTGGCAACTACATCTTTTAATACGACTGTGTTGTATATTCCGTTTAAATAATCGCCGATAAGTTTTTTATCATTATTTAAATCTAAAACATATGGGAAGGACCCGTTTTCAAGATACGCTCTAAATTTTCTCGCTAAATCAGTTTTATCCTCAAAAGATGATAAAAATTCTTTGAAGGATAACGGCAACATTTTTATTTCAACATATCTTCCAGAAAGGAGGGTAGCCAGTTCACCTGACAAGAAATAAGCATTTGAGCCTGTAATATACAAATCAATATTTTTCTTTATATACAAACTATCAACTGCTTTTTGAAAACTTGGAACATTTTGAATCTCATCTAAGAAAATGTAATTCATTTTATCTTTGATTAATTTACTGTTAATATATTCGTGCAGTTTTTTGTAATCAGTGAGTTCTTCAAAATCCACATCTTCAAAATTTATATTTATTATTTGAGTTTTATCCACATTGTTTTTAAACAAATAATCTTGAAAAAGCTCAAATAAAGTGGACTTACCACAACGGCGAACCCCAGTAATAACCTTAATAAGTTGCTTATCTTTAAACCCTATTAATTTGTCTAAATATTCCTGTCGCTGAAGCATGGTAATATCTCCTTACAAATTTATTATAAATCATATCTCATTAAAAATCAATAGTTTTTAAAATAGATTTTAAAAACTATTGAAAAATACAAAGTTTTTAAAATGAGATTTAAAAACTTTTAAAATAAAATCTCTTTAACATATTTTTTTAGTCTATCAATATCTGATTTAAATTCTTTTTCTGCGGCGGCGGCGTTGCTGCGATAAGTTACATGGTAGCAGAGTCCTTTTGGGGTATTCATTTCTGAATATGGGATTGAGTAAACTGGCTCCCATTTTTCATCTTTCAAAATATATGCCCTTGCGTAGCATTGTTGGTCGTAGGAGTCTGATTTAATTTCGAGTTTTATTCGTTTTTCGTCCAGTTTATAAATTTCTCTAAAACTTATAGATTGAGATCCTTTATAAGTGATTTTTTCAATTGTTGTTTCTTTTATTTTTGACATTTTGATTCTCCTTAAACTGCCTGTTTATAACGGTTTAGGTTAGTGGCAAATTGTGCCACTAACCTCCTTTTTTATTCTTCAACCGGAGTTATGTTATCCATTTTTGTATTGTATTTTTTACCTTGGGGATCAACGCAGGTTGCGAAGTCTACTTTGCCGTCGGCATAAACATTAACCCACGTTGATATTAATAACCCGATTTCTTGTTTTTTGTGGTTGTAAATTTTAGTTCCGTACATTGTGTAATCTTTAGTTGTCATAATTTTAGCTCCTTTGTTTTGTTTATCTACAATGGCATTAATCACTTGTCGGAGTCCGAATTACAAGCTATTCGGACTATTCTGAATCATTCAGACACATTCGTTTTTTCTATAAATATTTGCTAAAAGTAGTTTTAAATTTTTGAGCTAAATCTATATGAGCTTTTATGGCTTCATCGACTTGAGTGGAGTCAGTTATATCAAAGCCCAATGTTTTTCTGATTTTTGAGGATTTATTGTCAGATTCATTTATCCAATCCAAAACACCAAGTTCTTCTTCTATCTCTGTTTGATGGGTTTGTAGCTCTTCAAAAATACTCTTTTTGTAATTTATAAGTAAATCCACCCCGATGTATTTTATTTGGGTGCTAATTGTTAACATCAGTGCAACTCCTGCTTTACCCATCGGAAGATACTGCCAGTGCTGATATCTCGGATTAATTTGAACATCTGGATTCACTTCATCGCATATTTCAAAATATCGCTTCCAGTATTCAATTTGAATTTGTTTCGCTCTGCTTTGTCCTTGAGTTTTTGTTTCAGGTTTTAAAAGGCATTTAAACTCAATTTTATCGTTGTTTAAAAAAGCTTTAAAAATAAAAATGCCGAAGTCTTTATTTGAAAATTTATTTAAGGTTTCTGCTGCCGTGATTAAATTTTCTCGTTCGTTTGCAACTATCCAGACGATAAAAGGTGATTGCGGTAGGTTTTTGATTTCACTCAGTGCATTGATAATTGTTTCAGAATTTTGTGTTAAATCTGCAATCGTAACAATTGCCTTGCCGTTCGCTTTTGGATAATCAGCAAGCACTGAGATAATTTCAGGTGAGTTGTGATTTGCCATAAATTCTTCAAAATTCTTTTTGCTTTTAAAAGCATCTTGAGGGATGATTTTTTCTGTCATTGTATTTCTCCTTTAATTTTCTTGGTTGTCGGCGTTAAACCGGTACGCTTTCGCTTTCACCCTCTGCCGACAATCCGCTAACGACACATTCATCCCTCGCAATAGCTTTCATTTAAAGTCTTTTAGGCTATTCTGAATCATTTAGAC
>JAGOIO010000024.1 GCA_017995595.1 bacterium
AAAACATAATGCAACGCCCGCTTTTGGAGCAGGTGCAGATACTTTATTCAACATTGCAAATGTATTTGAAAATAATGCAACAGCACAACTTCTTTCTAACGATGTCGGCACAGCCGGTGGACGTGCGATAAATGCAAGAAACAAACACGAAAGAACTGAAGTTTTAATTAGAGATGTCGGTTCTATATATTTCTATATGTTTTGCCGTCATCACATAAATTCTTTATTTAACAAATTTGAAACTGGTAGAACAACAAGACTTAATCCAACAAGTGCCAAAATGTTTAATGATAATATTCTATCTAAGGCATTTACAGAAAAATCACCAAATGATGGTTATGTCTCTGAAGACTTCCAAAAAGTTATATTCGGTAACGAAAACGCAACTATTCCTGAATCAATTTCAAAACATTTTAAGAATGATGTTATTACATTAAATAAAATTGAAGAACTTGCAAAGACTAATACATCTGATATACCGAACGAAGTTCTTGAAAATGCAAGAAAAATGGCAGATTTACAACCTGCAAGAGTTTTATCTCCAGAACTTATGGAAGAGTCAAAAGATGAAATCGGTAAAATTCTTACAAAAGAACAATTATTAAATAGTTATAAGGGTGGAATTGTGAATAATCCTGAAATGCTTCACAGTATTTTCAAGGAACGATTTAATTCACTTGATGATAAGTATGCTTATGTAAGTGAAAATAAACTTGCAGATATACATAACCAATTAAAAGATTATGCAAAAGACATTATTAATAAAGCAAAATCTTCTGATTCAAAAATTACAATTAAAACTATTAAAAATACAGGTCGTGTAAACTTCGCAATGAATGCATTTAACTTATTGTTTGGATTTGGAGTTGCTTCATATTGCATCTCTACAGCAATACCTAAATTTCAATATTGGGTTACAAGAAAGACAACAGGTTCAAATGACTTCCCTGGAGTAACAACTTATAACGATACAAAGAAAAAATAAAATATTAACATAACAAGCTAAATTATAAGCTCAAACTATATATAGTTTGAGCTTTTCTTTATAAAAATTAATCGTCTTCTAAGCTTAACACTGCCATAAAAGCTTCTTGAGGAACTTCAACTCTACCTACAGCTTTCATACGTTTTTTACCTTTTTTCTGTTTTTCCAACAATTTACGTTTTCTTGAAATATCACCACCGTAACATTTATCTAAAACACTTTTTCTTAATGCTTTAATATTAGTTCTGGCAATAAATCTACCGCCAATAGCAGCTTGAATTGGAACTTCAAATAATTGTCGTGGAATAATCTCTTTTAATTTTGCAGTAAGTTTTTGTCCGATATAGAATGCGTTATCTTTATGACAAATAACAGAAAGAGCATCAACGACCTCACCTGCAAGTAAAACATCTAATTTTACAAGGTCAGAACGTTTATAACCGAAAAATTCATAATCCATGCTTGCATATCCTTTAGTTCTGGATTTTAATTGGTCATAAAAGTCTGTAATAACTTCACTCAACGGAATATGATATTCCAAATTTGTACGAATTTTGTCAAGATAAGTCATGTTAATAAATATACCACGTTTATCCTGAGACAACTCCATAAGAGTACCAACATATTCATTAGGAGCAATAATATTAACCCTAACGTAAGGTTCTTCAATGTAATCTCGAAGTTGAGGTGCCGGTAAGTTTGCAGGATTATCAATTTCAAGCATTTCGCCATTTGTTTTGTAAACATGATAAACAACAGATGGTGCAGTCGTAACCAGCGATAAATTATACTCACGCTCTAAACGTTCTTGAATAATCTCCATGTGAAGCATACCCAAAAAACCGCATCTAAAACCAAAACCTAAAGCAGAAGAAGTTTCAGGTTCAAACGTAATACTACTATCACTCAATTTTAATTTTTCTAATGATTCTTTTAAATCTTGATAATCTTCATTGTCAACAGGATATAATCCGGAAAATACCATCGGTAAAGCTTCTTTATAACCTGCAAGAGGTTCAACTGCAGGTCTATCAACATGTGTAATTGTATCTCCGACAAATCTCGTTAATTCCTTTATTGAGCATGCCATATACCCGACATCGCCACATTTTAATTCTTTTTTTTGTATTCTATTAGGAGTTTGGTAGCCTAATTCAACTACTTCATATTCTTTACCAGTAGCCATAAATCTCACTTTATCACCAAGCTTAATTGAACCGTCAACTATTTTAAAATAACAAACAGTACCTAAATATTGGTCATAAACGCTGTCAAATACTAATGCCCTTAAAGGCTTTTCCGTAGTATCAACAGGTGGTGGAACAAAGTCAACAATAGCTTCTAATACATCTTCAATACCGATTCCTGCTTTTGCACTGACAGGAATCGCCATGCTCGCATCTATACCCAAGTCATCTTCAATTTCTTTTTTAACCTTTTCTACATCAGCTGACGGCAAATCAATCTTATTTATAACCGGAATAATTTCTAAATCTTGTTCAGCTGCTAAATAAACATTAGCAAGCGTTTGAGCTTCAACACCTTGTGTCGCATCAACTACCAATAATGCACCTTCACAAGCGGCAAGCGAACGAGACACTTCGTAAGAAAAATCAACATGCCCCGGAGTATCAATTAAATTTAATTCATACTCTTTACCATTCTTTGCTTTATAATTCATTCTTGCAGCATTAAGCTTGATAGTAATTCCACGTTCTCTCTCAATATCCATAGTATCAAGAAGTTGTTCTTGCATATCTCGCTTTGCAATAGTACCCGTTTTTTCAAGCAATCTATCAGCAAGCGTTGATTTTCCATGGTCAATATGTGCTATTATACAAAAATTTCGTACTTCATCTCTATATTTCATATTTATATTATATCTATAAAAGTTTAGTTTTGTAAATATCTTTTTTATTTTCATATTAAAGTGTTATTATATAAAAAAATATATTATCAAGATTATCAAGAGAAAGGATTTCGTATGCTTATTGAAGAGCTGTTGGAGTTAGTTGTAGCACAAAAAGGTAGTGATTTACATATTTCATCAGGTTTACCACCTGTTATTCGTGTTGACGGTAAATTGCAAAGAACAGACCAACCTCCACTTTCTCCAGATGATGTTGAAACATTATTATTTCCAATGCTGTCAAATGACCAACGTCGTCGTCTTGAACAAGAATGGGAACTTGATTTTTCTTATGGTATTCAAGGATTAAGCCGTTTTCGTGTAAACTTCTATAAAGATAAAGGCAACTATGCTGCAGCTTTCCGTGTAATTGAGTCTGTAGTCCCAAGTTTTGATAAACTTGGTTTACCTCCTGTAGTTCAAAAAACCGCTGAAAAACCTCGTGGCATGATTTTGGTAACAGGTCCAACCGGAAGTGGTAAGTCAACAACACTTGCATCTATGGTTGATTATATTAATACCTCAAGAAGTGAGCATATTCTAACAATTGAAGACCCTATCGAGTTTGTTCACACTTCTAAAAAAAGTATTATTCACCAACGTGAATTAGGACAAGATACACGTTCATTCGGAAATGCATTGAAGTCAGCATTACGTGAAGACCCCGATGTTATTCTGGTTGGTGAGTTAAGAGACTTGGAAACTATCAGTTTGGCAATTACTGCCGCAGAAACAGGCCACTTAGTGTTAGGAACACTTCACACGTCTTCTGCCAGCCAAACTATTGACCGTATTATCGATGTATTTCCTGAAGGTCAGCAACAACAAATTCGTGTTCAATTATCAAACTCTTTGGTTGCCGTATTTGCTCAAACCCTATTACCAAGAGTTCAACCTGACGGCACTAAAAAAGGTCGTGTTATGGCTCAAGAAATAATGTTGGTTATACCTGCGATTGCAAACCTTATCCGTGAAGCTAAGGCTGCACAAATATATTCTTCTATACAAATGAATCAGGGACTTGGTATGCAAACACTTGAAATGGCTCTAAAAGACTTATATTTAAAGAAAATGATTACTCTTGAAGATGCACTTGCTCGTTCTTCAAGACCTGATGAATTAAAGCGTTCTATTGAACAAGGCAGATAACCAAACATCATTATATATATTTTGTAATTATAGCGATATCACATTATAGTATGCGATATCGCTATTTTATATATACTATTTATTTACATTTTGTTAAGACATGTTACAAACATGCAAGGACTCACGCAATTTTATATTCTTTAAATACTTTATATATATACAGGATATTAAAAACGAGGACAAAAAGATGGGCTTCTTGATATTTGCACTACGCAAATTACAATTGAAGAGAAAACAAAGTCAACTGGAATACAGATCAGTTGTTCTTGGTCAAAGAGTTGAAAACATTCAAGAGCAAGAGGCAATGTTACAGAGAGCATTGTCAGGAGCTAAGAATTGTGCAATGATGGCTATAGAATCAACACCTTCGATATTCAATAACTTGTCAGGTGTAAATTTCGGAGACCAGGAGGCAGCAGCAAATCAAACTAAATATATACAGGCGATGGAAGTAATGCAAAATGAACAAAGTCTGAAAGCTGTATCAACTAATTTTACAAACAGTTTATTTGAAAACGTTTCTTCATCAAGATTGGGAGTTTTGAAATCCCAAGAAGATGCAATACAACACGAGTTAGACTCAAACAATTCTCAAATGAAATATATAAGTGCAGAATTGCAAGAAGTATCAAAACAAGAGGATCAAGCCGCAAAAGACGATGCACCAAAATTCGGTCAAGGCTAAAAAATATTTTAAACAAAAAAACACCAACTTTGAAAAAAGTTGGTGTTTTTTTGTATTAATACTCCTTGATATGTATTGCATTAACAGGGCATGCAAGTGCAGCATCTATGCAATCATCTTCCTTTCCTTCAATAAAATCAGAATTTACGGTAGCATAATTATCATAAATTTCAAAAATTTCAGGATTTATTGCAGAACATGCTCCACAACCGGTACATTTATCAGAAATACTTACTTTCATTTTTCCCTCCTAAATCTCTACAATAATATATTTACACATTTTCATTAACAAAAAATGCGAAGAAATGCTTATTAAGATTATCCGGTCAACTAATAAGAAATATTAAATCAATTAAATAAATGATTGATTATTTTATAAAAAACATTAAGATTAAAATGATAAAAAGGAGATACTATGAGTACATTAAACGGAAATTCACTATTTTCAGGAATATATTCTGGACTTACCAGCACATATTCGTTAATTTCTTCTCAATATTCAGGAGAAGTTACATTGAGTAATATTGCATCAGCAATGACGAATACATCAAATGCAACAACATTAAATCAAAACTTTGCATCTTATTTGCAGTCAAATTTTTCGACATTAGATACAGATAAAGATGGTAAATTATCATCAACTGAATTTTCTACAGCAACTAATAAGATTTATTCACAAGGTTTAACGCAATATCAATTATCACAACTTGGAACAGCATCAGGCATGTCAACAGAAACTTTATCTGAAGTTCTAGAACATTTTGCAGAAGTAGATGCAAATGGTGATGGTAAAGTAACGACTTCTGAGATTACATCATACAAGATAAAATCTCAGGAAGAGAAAAAGAAAACAGAATTTGCTAATCAAGCGGCATCAAATATGTCTGTATTTTACGGAAGTGATGACTCATCAAGCAGTTCTGCACAAGCTTCAAGCTTATTAGACTACAAATACAGTACAAATAGCTCAGGAAGTTCATCATAGTAAAACTTATACATAGAAAATAATATCTATTATAAAGTCCACGATAATCATATAAATTGTGGACTTTATTGCTGCTTGAGTGGTTGCAGTACCAACTTCTTTAGCACCACCATCTGTTGAATATCCTTGCGTAGCACAGACTAGAGCAACAGTAACACCAAAGCAAAATGCCTTAAAAATACTAACATAGATATCACGAGTTTTTAACCACAACCAAACAGATGTAATATACCTATTCGGGTGCAAATTAATAGTGAAAAAGCAAATAAACATTCCACCGATAATAGCAAGCAATTCAGCTACTAAAACTACCATTGGAACAGTAACAGCTGCAGATAAAAGACGAGGAGCGAAATAATAACCCACAGGTTCAACTTTTAAAGTTTTTATCGCATCAACCTGAGAGGTAACTTTCATGTTAGCTATTTCAGCACTAATTGCCGTTCCAGCCCTTGCACTAATAGCTAAAGCAACAAAACTTGGAGCAACTTCTCTTATAATAATCAATGTCATAGTTCCGCCGACATAACTTTCGGCACCGGATATCAAAAATTCCTTTGAAACTTGTATAGCTATAACTGCAGATGCAATAAAAGCGATAATTAACGAAATTGGTAAGGAATCATAACTAATTGCCGCAGCTTGTGAGACAACACTTGTAAACCTAACTCGTCCCGAAAGCATGTATTTTATACTTTTTATTAAATTTTGAACGCATAAGCCTAAAAAACTTATCATAAAATTACTATCCCCATCTTAATAAAAGTATGACATAAATCTAAAAATATTGTAATAAAATATTTAATAATATTACGTTTTTAAATTGGGTATGGAAATTTTAGTTATTTTTTTATAGAATAAACAAGAGGTTTAAATATAATGGAAATCATTTTAGATATAATATACATTTATGTTGCGGTATTTACCGTATATTTTTTAGCTTTATCAATAAGAAATTTAAAAGATAAAAAGCTAAAAAAGCAAAAAGAACTTGAAAAATATGAGATAAATAATAATTTTTGTATAATAGTTTACTCTCATAATGATTCAACTACATTACAAAATTTAATAAAGCAACTGCGAGCTCAAAATTATCCGCCTGAAGCATATACAGTCTATGTTATTCTCGATAATTGTACAGACAACTCAGAACAAATTGTTACAAGCAGTTTTGTAAAGCCGTTAATAATAAAGAATCAAGGAACAATAGGAAAAGACCAAGCAATATCAATTTTACTTGAAAAGCTTTCATCAAATGCAGAAATTTATACTGCCTATGTATTTTTAGATGCAAACAGATATATTGAAGCAGACTTTTTATATTCAATAAATAATGCTCTTATAAAATCTCCTGTATTATGCGGAGAAACAGTTTTAATGTGTGCAAAGCCTAATTTAGTACAACAAATAAAAATTACTTATCAAAAATATTATAACAACTTTTTACAAAAAGCTCGCTCTCTTGCGGGACTTGCCGTAACCTTAGATTCAAATATTTTTGTCATAAGACAGGATTTAATGGAAAAAATAGGTTGTATTGATTTTAGAAACATTAATTCAGAATTAAAATATAGCCTGCTTTTATCAAAAATAGGTTGTAAATGTTACTTTAACCCTAATATAAAGACTTATATAGATGTCGATAAGTTCAACCTGAGAATCCCGTCAATTACAACAAGATTAAATTTGTTTAAAAGTTGTCTCGGTTCTTTAATTTCAACGAATTATACATTTACAGAGCATTCACTATCTCTTCTTGCTCCAAATATATGGTTATTGATAATTTGTTATGTATATCTATTATCATTCTCATACAGTTGTTCTATGATGATAAGCTTTTCCGGAGTTGTACTAAGCTTTGCACTTTTAGTTTTCGGATTTGCGATAAGCCTTATGAATTCTAAGTTAAAATCTAAAGAATATTTATATCTAATGATTTATCCTATTTATTCATTTTTCCATATATTAAGAAATTTACCATTAATCAGAGCAATACGAAGAAAATTTTCAGGTGATGTTAATGATGAAAATATCCAAAAAATGGACGTAAATATAGTAGTTTCAGATGCAAAAAATCGTTGCATTACATGTTCATTGCAACTAATTTCTGAAAACGGACTTGCTAAAGTAAAATTAATATCAAAAAAGAATAAATTTGTTACATCAGAGCATCTTAGAATGGTAGATGCCATAAAAGAATTAACCTCAAAAGCTGACGAACATGAATTTACATTAAAAATATGTCAATGTTGTAAATACTTTACACCAAATATTGACGGTTCAACCAATATGGTAAAAGGTTTTTGTAATGGAAATTATCCTGCATACTCTGAGAATAAGCCTATACCAACATTACTTTGGAATTCTTGTCCAAATTTTGACAGATGCGAATCAAAAAGCATTTTGGATAAAATTATAGGATAATGCTTCAAAATCTTAACATTTTGATTGTAATTAAAGTATATGATATAATTATTTTATGAAAAGAGTAGTAATTCTAACAATAGCAACGCTCTTATTTGTATTTCAGTTTGCCGGCTTAGTTATGTCAAATGAACTAACCGACGACTATTTTGATATTGCAAAAAATTATGCTGATGCAAATAATTTTGCAAAAGCACTAGAATATCTAAACGAAATACTAAAAATTGAACCGCAAAATTCTCAGGCTCTTCAATTTAAAAATCAAATTGCACCAAATTCAAATACCCCAGATGAATTTAAAACTAATGCAGCAGAAACGATAAAAGTTTTAAGTGTTATTCCAACAAAACCAAGTAATGTAGCAATTATGAGTGTACCTTCGGCTTCGGCTTCTGCTAATACTAATACTGATAAGAATACATACAATTCAGAATACTATAATAAAAAAGGCTTAGAACTGTATAAAGAAGAAAAATATGCTCAAGCAGTTGACTTTTTCATAAAAGCAATAAGATTAAATACTAAAAATTATCAAGCCTACAATAATTTAGGCATGGCATATTTTGCACAAAATAATATAGAAACCGCTGTTAAATTTTTAAAGAAATCTAATTCAATAAAACATGAATATACACAACCATTAGTTAACCTTGCAATGATTTATAAAAAGCAATCAGATGAAAAATCGCTTGTAGCATGCCTAGAGCGAGCAGTCGAATATAATCCATCTGACTACAGAGCTTATTCAATGTTAGGAGAGTTTTATAGAGGAAAATCTATTTATCCGCTTGCTATCTCAAATTACAAGAAAGCTCTTGATATAAATCCAAAATATTCAAATGCAAGTTTTGGCTTAGGTCTTGCATACTTTGATACAGAGGACTTTAACCTTGCAGCTGCAGCTTTCAGTCAATTTATTGAACAGAATCAGGGTTCTGATGCAGCATATTATATGCTATCTAAATGCTTTACCGCAATGGGCAAATATGACTATGCTCAAAATGCTATACAAAAAGCTATATTCATAAAAGATGGTCAAAATTATGAATATGATTTAGCAAAAATAAAATATGCACTTCAGGATTATAAAGGTGCTTCTGCCATTTTATCTGACTTATTGGTAAGTACAAATAATGCTGAATACTTCAATTATTTAGGGCTTTGCAATTACAAAATGCAAAATAATGATGCAGCAATAGCAAACTTTAATCAAGCTATTCAACTTGACGGTTTACACCCAATATATTACTATAACTTGGCACAATGCTATAAATCTATTGGCGATAAAAAAAATTATGCTAAATATGTAAATACTGCAACTAAAATAAATCCTGTAAATTATCAGGATTATATAGATTTAAGCTACATATATGTTGATAATGGAAACAATAAATTTGCAATCAACACGCTTAATATCGCAATAAGTAAATTCCCTGATGTGAAAGCTTTGTACTTATCAAAACTTAAAATATACGAGACATTGGGCGATGATTTGAACTATAATGCAACTAAGGACGAAATAAATGCTAAATTTAACTCAATTGGCGAAAAGACAAAAGCCAAAACAAAATAAAAAAAACAATAGATTATTTGAATTTATAAGCTTTGCGTTTATTGTAACTTGCTTGTTTATAGGCTTGAAAGGTTACACCGAAGGTAGTAATAGCCTTACTTTTGCACAAATTAGTGATGTACATTATTCTTCATTGTATAAAGCTGATACAGGTTATAGAATGCTCGTTGAATCTGGAGATTTATTAAAAGATGCTATTGAACAAGTAAATGCAGTACCCGACGTTGATTTTGTAATGTTTACCGGAGATATGATAAATACGCCATCAAAAGATGAATTATATAAATTTTTAGATATTGTAAAAACTATAAATGCACCTTGGTATGCTGTTTTTGGAAATCATGATATTAGTATTGGCGGATATTTATCAAAAGAAAATTATTTGACAATATTAAGAGAAAATAATCCAAATATGATGCTGAATGCACCAAAACCATACTATGCATTTGAGCCAAAACCAGGATTTAAAGTCATTGGACTTGATACAATAATTGATAACAGGTTGACTTCAAATGGAAACTTGTATGATGAAGAACTTAAATTTTTAGACAATGAAATTGCAAATGCAAAAGATGATGTAATTCTTGTTTTTATGCATGGTCCTATTTTAGAGCCATTACATAGTCCCTCACATTCAACAATTAATGCCGATAAGGCTATGGCTATATTTAAAAAATATAACAATCCTATAGGTGTTTTTACAGGTCATTACCACACCACTAAGATAACGAAAAAGGATAATGTTCTCTATGTTTGCACACCGGCAATGATATCTTATCCTGATGCATTTAGAATCATTAATGTAAAAAAAGACGACAAAATTGCAATATTTGACATAAAATTTATGGAAACAAACTTAAAAGAAGTTCAAGCAAAGGCAAAGTCTGTTGCCTTTGGTGCGAGAATATATTACGGAGCCAGTAATGACAGATCAAGTGTTTACACAATAGAAAAAAAATAATGGGAAGAGAAAATGGAAAATATCAAAAAAACTTTCAAAGTTAAATTTAGAGGAGTTAGAGGAAGCTATCCTATAGCTAACAAAAATTTTTTAAAGTACGGAGGGAATACTGCTTGTGTTGAAGTTAGAGCAGGTAAACATCTTATCATAATTGATGCGGGAACAGGTTTAATAAGCCTTGGTGAAGATTTAGTAAGAGAGCATTTGGCTTCAGGAACTAATATCTATGACAGAGAACCGGTTGATGCAACTATTTTACTTAGCCATATTCACCAACACCACATTCAAGGTTTTACATTTTTTAAACCTTCTCATATAGCAAGTACAAAACTAAACGTTTTTGGCGTTGCAAATTATAATGATAACTTGG
>JAGOIO010000163.1 GCA_017995595.1 bacterium
ACATGCATGTGTGTAAGTTGACTTTCCTTGTAATTTGCAACAACCCAAACTTTGTGAGGAACGATTGTAAATAAAGCCTGTCCGACTTGAACATAAGCACCTTTTTCTACAGACTTACTAGTTACAAACCCTGACTGAGGAGCATAAATTCTTGTGTATGAAAGGCTTAATGAAGCTGCTTTTCTTTCAGCTGAAATTTGTTTTAAATCGGCATCAGCAACATTTCCACCCTTTGATAGTAAGGCTTGATTTGCTTGTGTTAAATTTGCATTTGCATCATCATAGGCTGTTTTTGCATTATCGTATTCCTGTTTTGATGCAGCACCTGCTTTATACAAGTTTGTATATCTGTTTAAATTTGTCTTTGCTAAATCTATTTGTGATTTTGCAGCTGAAAAAACAGCTTTTGCATTTTTTTGTTTCAACAATGTTGATTCATATTTTGCACTTAATTCACTCAATCTTACTGAATAATCAGCAGGATCTATAACTGCAACCAAATCACCGGCTTTTACTTCTTGATTATCGGTTACAAGCATTTTTACGACTTGCCCTGAAACCTTCGGTGCAACCTGTACTGAATGTGTTTCTATATATGCATCATCTGTTCCTTGGAATTTTGATTCATTTATAAAATAAACAACACCCAAAGCGATTAAAACAAACGCTACTAAAAACACTAGAGGTGATTTTCTATGCTTCTTCTCTTTTTTTCTATCTATTTTTTCACCATCTAAAGGCTTTTTATTTTCATTTTCTGACATTTATTTGCTCCTTTATATCTGCATTGTACTTTCTTTTTCTATACATTTTCTTATATTTTTTAAAATTCTTCTCAAATCATCAAAATCTGATTGTGGAATTGAATCAAAAGTATGCTCATTATCTTTTCTTATAATCGCATTATTTATTCTTAAAATTTCTTTTCCTTTTTCAGTTATGCTTATAATTTTTACAAGACGATTATCTTTTGTCTCAATACTTCGTGTAACAAAGCCCTTTTCTTCCAATATACTAACAATCCTACCTGTATTTGAACGATCTTTCAATATAAGCTTTGAAAGTCCTCGTTGACAAATATTTGCAGTTGATGATATAGCATCTAGTGCAATATATTGCTCAAAGGTTATTCCTAAATTTAATTTATTAAAATATTGAGAACCTTTTATTCTCGCACAAATTGCTGTTTTAATTATATCGTGGAATATACTTTCTGAAAAATGCTCAGCATTATTACATGACATTAATCTACCTCATTAAAATTATTGATGTTGTTATTCTCGCATGCTATAATAATTACATGTTGCAATTACAACAATAATATGCTAACATATTATTATTAAAAATGCAAGTATAAAAAACAAGTAAAAATTTTATTTAAAAGAGGTAAGAAATGAACACAAAGAAATTTTTAGCAACGAGTCTTGTAATGTGTATGCTCGGAATGAATATGACACCGGCTTACGCATTTAAACTTCACTTTACTCCGTTGAAATTTCCACATCGAGAAAAGAAACAAGCAGTAGTTAAAACTGCACCGACACTAACAACCAGTGTAAACGAATACAGATATACTAATGTAAATATGGATTGGTGGAAAAACTACAATGACCCAATTCTTTCAGGGTATATAACTAGAGCTATTGAACAAAACCAAGATATGCAAATTGCAACAATAAAAGTTGAAGAAGCAAGACAAGCTGTCAAAATGCAATTTGCAAGAGAATTGCCATCATTATCAATCGGATTCAGTCCTGCATTATACAAGACACCTGGCTCTACCAGCAGTATAGGTTCATTATCAATACCGTTTTTAGCAAGTTATGAAGTTGATTACCTCGGGAAAAATCACACAGCAACTAAAGCCGTAAAAAAAGTTTTGGACGAAGCCAAATTTCAAGAAAGAGCAGTTTATATTGCTATAGCTTCTGAAATAGGCTCTGATTACATAAATATCGTAAATTTGGACAAACAGATAGAAATTCAACAAAAGCTTATTAATTCAAGAAAACAAATATTTAATTTAATGAAATTAAGAAACAGAGAAGGTATAACATCAACTGCTGATTTAGTTAGAGCAAACAAAGCTTATGTTATGGCAAATTCTGATATGACAAGCCTAAAAAAAGAAAGAAGTATATTACTTAATGCACTTGCAGTTCTAATCGGAGAAAGTCCTGAGAATGCTTATACTTTAAAAAGAACCAACTACAACAAATTGATGTTTGCTAGTAATATTCCAACCTCTATACCAACAGAAATAATTGTTCAAAGACCTGATTATTTAGCAGCAGAAGCAGAAGTTGAAAAAGTCGGATTTGATGTAAAAGTTGCAAAGAAAGAATTATTGCCAAGCTTTAATATCTTAGGACTTGCAATGCTTGCAGTTTCATCAACTTACAGCGAAATGAGCTGGAGAAGTGCATTAGCAGCCCTTGCCGGAAGTATCAATTGGGACGCTTATGCAGGCGGAGCTAAGGTTGCAAACGTAAAACTAAAAAAAGCTGAATATGAAGCTGTTTTACAAAATTATTACAAGACGAATTTGAATGCGATAAAAGAAGTAAATGATACATTGACATCTCTAAAGCTTGATAATGATAAATATAACAAGGATTTAGAAAGCTACAATATGCAAAAAACTGATTTTGGTTATATGAATACAAGATATAAACAAGGTGCAATATCTTATTTAGATTTAGAACAACAAAAAGAAAACTTATATTCATTAGAAAGACTCGTTGTTTCCAGTAACATAAGTAATTACATTGATAGAATCAGCTTATACAAAGCTGTTGGCGGGAAAATGTAATAAAAGAAATATAACATAACCTAAAAGGCACAATGTGAAATTTTTCACTTTGTGCCTTTTCTTTAACTTAATCATAAAATTTATGCTCTTTCACCTAAGGTATCAATATAAGCCTTATTGTTATCAATAGTATCTTTTGTTGCAACGATAGAAGTTACAGGATTTTTAGAGAATACGTATTTCGCACAAGCTCTAATATCTTCTTTGGTAATACCATCAACCATTTCCAGCATTTGATTATCAACAGTTAAGCCATAAGGCGAATTTAGACCTGCCATAACAGAAGCTTCTTTTCCATCTGTTCTATGTGAACTATTCAAAATTTTGTCTTTTAAATGTAACTTTGCATTTTCTAATTCTTCATCAGTAACATCTTCATTCAAGAATTTTTGAACATGAGATTTGAAGCCCTCAATAGATTTCTGTAAATTATCATATTTTACAACACCTGAAGCTTCATCATCAGTTGTTGATTTTATATACATAGATAAAAGCCCTGTATTATCAGTAAAACTCAACCTTGAGCAAACCTGAT
>JAGOIO010000025.1 GCA_017995595.1 bacterium
CTTTCAGCAGTAAACAATGGTTGTTCAACCCCACTTGCAACATTATTTATCATATCTTTTCGGTCAATTGCATAATCAACTGCAGTTCTAAAATTCAAATCATTAAACCACTTTTGTTTTACAGGATTAACATAGAACTTTCCTTTGTCATCTTTTCTTGTATTCATATTAAAAATAACAAACATCGTACTTGTATCCGCACCAATATTATAAATTTTATAATTCGATTTTTTTTCTTTCTTTTTATATCTGCCAACATTTGCACCTTGAAGAGAAATTGCATCAAGTTCTCCTGCTTCAAACTTTAAAATCTCATTATTCAAATCACCTACAATTAAATAAATTATTTTGTTTAGATACGGCAATTTTTGATTTTTGGTATTTATCTCATAATAATTAGGATTTCTTTCAAATACAACTCTCTGAGCAGCCAAATATTCCTTTATTTTAAAAGCTCCGCTTACGACAAAATCTCTTGGTGGAGTGGTAGTTCCAAGGAAAGAATCAAAATATTTCTCACCTTTTTTAACCGCAGGTGCAAAAACATGTTTTGGTGCAATTGGAACACCTAAAGTTCTTAGAAATGGAGCAAATGGTTTGTTTGTAATAAATTTAACAGTATATTTGTCAACTTTGACAATTTTGGGAAGTTTTCCGTCAATAATAAGAGAATCTCTGGTTGCCGTATTTCCAAGTCCTGCAAAAATTATATCATTCCAAGTAAAATAAACATCATCAGAAGTAATAGGCTTTCCATCAGACCACTTTATTCCATGACGTAAATTAAACGTATAAATTTTACCATCTTTTGAAATTGAAAAAGACTTTGCAAGCTTTGGTACAACCTGTCCTGACTTTGGTTCTGTTGTTACCAATCCATCATACATCATCTCTGACATTGTAGAAGAAGTTGCATCTTGAGACGTATATGGATTAAAAGTTTTTGGACCTTCTCCAATAGTTGAAGTTACAAAAACACCACCGAATTTTCCAATATTCGACTGACTTTGTAAATAATCAACGCCATTTATTGTTTTTGTCTTTGATTCCTCGGGAAATTTAACTCTTAAAACAGAAGTTCCAGAGGAATATTTCATTACATTCTCTTCCGGAACATCTCGCCTTATACAAGATTTTAGGAATATTCCGCAAAAAACTAATATTAATAAAACATACAAAACTTTTTTTAAACTCTTCATTACTCTAAGGTAACATAAAAAAAGATATTTAAAAGAGTAAATCGGGCTAAATAATAAAAAAAATAAAGCAATCCATAAGCCGGGTTCTGTTTTAGATAATCATCTGTCTCGAATTGTAATTACTCACAATCTCTAGCGATTTTTAGAAGATAGCGGACAACCTTAGCCTTCAATTAATCTTGCATTCGATTGGGGTTTACCTAGCCAAATTTTCTCAAATCTGCTGGTGAAGCTCTTAACTCACCGTTGCACCATCGCCTGTGCTAAAGTTTCCCAAAGCCATCGGCAGTTATCTTTTCTGTGGCACTATTCCGCACGTTCACACGCCCCGGAGTTTCTCCGGCAATCTGTCCTTGAATGCCCGGACTTTCCTCACTTATTTGCATAAGTGCGATTATCCGACTGCTTTATTTAATTTTATTCTAACATAAAAGCAAAACAAAAGAGCTTACTAAAAAGTAAGCTCTTTGTTTTTCCCTTAAACCTTTTATTATCCTATATAATCCCATAAAGAGCCAAGTTTCAACAAATTTGAAACAACACTCATTGATGACTGGTAAACTGTTTGTGCAGTATATAAGTCAGTTACGGTTGTTGCCATATCAATATCTTGAACATTTGATTTATTCTCTTTCAATATTGTTATTTTGTTAGAATTATATGTTGTTGTTGATGTAAAACGGTTTGTCAATGCTGCCAAATCAGAACGAGATGATGTTACATTTTCTATATCGTCCATTATTGAATCAATAGTATTATGTACAGCTGTTGAATCTCCGCTTGCAAGAGCCTTACTTAAAGTATATAAATCTTTCATCGCTCCTGTGCCTGTTGCTGTTGCAGAATCATAAGAACCAAGAACTGAATCACCTGATAAATTTATTGAAACATTTTCACTTTCTGAAATTTGAGTATATCTTTTGTAATTAGATGTGCTTGGTGTTCCATTATAACTCATTCCACCGGTTGCATTTTCTTCAAACGGAATTGTTGAAGTCTTTGTTCCTGCAAAAATATAATTTCCATTATATTTTGTATTACCTAAATCCTTCAAATTTTGAATTATTTGGTCAACCTGTGCCTGCATAGCCTCTAAATCTGTAGTTCCATACGTACCGTTTGCACCTTGAACTGCTAAGTCATGAGCCTTTTCCAGACTTGAAATTATAGAAGTCAAAGCTCCATCAGTTACATTTACCTCATCTTGAGCTGTAGATATATTTGTATTATATCCATTTAATTTACTTATAGAAGCATTGTCTTGCAAAATCTCAATTGCCGCCAATGGATCATCTGACGGTTGTGATACCTTATTGCCTGATGAAACTTCTTCTGATAATTTATTATATGCCGCCATATTTGATTGCATATATTTTATCAATGTTCCTGATGTCATTTTAGTAGTAGTTCTGATTTCCATATCAATACCTCACTATTTTCCTAGATTTACTAATGTTTCTAACAATGAGTTACAAACACTAAATATTCTTGCTGAAGCCTCATAAGCTCTTTGATACTTTGTTAAGTCAACAATTTCTTCATTCAAATCAACTCCTGATATTGACTCTAACTGGTTTGAAACCTGAGTTAATACAGTCTCTTGATTTGTATAACGAGTATTTACATTCGCAACCTGAACACCAACTGTTCCTACAAATGATGATAAGTAATCTTCAGGGTTAGAATTATTTAAACCTGCAATTTGAGAACTTCTACTATTCAAAAATGCAGTTGCGTTAGTATTATTACCGATTGATGTTGAATCATAAGTCGTAGATGTAACATCTTCTCTTGCTGCTGCTATCAAATTCGGGTCAGATACAACTTTTGAATTTACTGAAATATTACCTGCCGTAATTGTAGTAGTACCATCATTTGCACTGAAAAGATTTTCAGTTGAAGTAATTAACTTTTGAGTAGTGCTATCAATAGCTAATGGCGTTGTGGTAACAGTATTTCCACTTGAATCAGTTGTCGTCTCTGTCGCAGTTTGAATTCTGTTCATCTCATCTGCAAAGCCTTTTGCTAATGTATTTAAGTTGCCAAGAACTCCTGAAATTGTAAGTTTTGAAGAATCTGTTCCGGCAACATCTAATATCGCACCTATTGTTCCTGTTGTTATAAACTTATTCAAACTTGTAGATACAATGTTTCCATCAGAATCTCTTAGCTTCAACACAGAAGGCACGTCTGCTGTAGATTCTGATTCATCAATATAAAGAGAACCTTTTGATTCAGTACCTTGAATAACATTTACACCATTTATTGATATATTATCTGTTCCATTAGTATTTGATGTAACGGATACAGGTAAATATTCAGATAATTGAGTTATTATTTGATCTCTTTGGTCTAATAGTGCATTTGGAGCATTTCCGTTTGCTGAAGTTTTTACGATATCCTTGTTTATACTTATAATTTGGTCTAACAAGCTGTTAACTTGAGTAACACTATCTGAAAGTTTTGATGAAGATAAGCCTTCCTTTGTTCCATCAGCATTAACCTTACCAACAAGAGATGTTCTCAAATCATCTAAGTCTGTATATATCTGATTAAATTGAGATGAAATATTTACAGCTGCCTGTGCAAAAGCACTTCTGGCAGAATCACTTGACGGACTACTTGTCAATGTATTTGCGGCTTCATAAAATGTAGTAAATGCCTTTTCCAAGCCTGAAGTTTCTGTCAATTCATTTGTCATTTGCTCAATACTTGCACCAACAGTTTTATATTCAGTATAATAACTGCTTCCTGAATTTTGCTGTCTATAATATGCTAATAAATAAGCATCGGTATTACGCTCAACATTTTCAAGCATTACACCGGTACCTGAATAAGCTTGGGCATTAGAATTGCTACCTGTTAACGGTGTATAATTTACCGCAGGAGCTAAAACAACTTCTTCTTTTGAATACCCGTCTGTATTCATATTCGCAATATTATTTGAAACTACGTTCATCGCAGCTTCACTGACATTTAATGCTTGCCTTGCTATACCCATTGTTGATATAATTGACATTTTAAATCTCCAATTTAACTTTAGACATCTTCAACAACTGAACTTATTCCAAGTTCATTACTTTCGGTATTTCTACCGCTGTTGTCATACTGGTTAGCATGAGGAGCGATTGCATTAAATATGATTTTTAATTTTCTGTCGGTTACAGCCATTCCGTGCTTTATTAATTCAAGATTCGTATTTTCATACAATGAAATTGATGTAGTTAACATTTTCAATTTCTTCTTTTGTGTCTTGAATTCTTCCGCCATTGTCTCATTGCTATCCATAGCTTTTTGTATTATTTCTGACATTGTAATATTTTCATTTCCTAAGTATTTTGCAACTTCTTTTCTCTTTGAACTTATTTGCTTTACAACGTCAATATGAGAAACAAGTTTTGAATCAACACTCCATAATTCTTCAGGTTTACATTGAATAAGAATGGACTGTTTCATCTTCAACAAATTTTCCATTTCTTCATAGACTTTTATTTCTTCGTCAACTGTTTCTTTAAATTTTTCTAATGTTTCTACTTCTTGCATCTTCTGATTTTCCTTTCAGAGTTACTAGGCACTGTAATCTGCAATTACGCTTCTGCCGTAAGTTAAACCGTATTTAATATCATCATCTGATATATTTTCTTCACCCATACTTTGGGCTATATTTTTTATTTCATCTAAATTCTGATTTTTCAAAATATTTGAGGAATCGTTTACATCTAATCCGTCTGAAATATCTTGAATTTCAGGTTGTGTAGTTTCTACTGCTTTTGGTTTAAATGCATTCATCGCATTAAACGCTTGAATTGAACTTGGTGATGTTACATAACTTGTATTTGTTGTTGATAGCATTGTTGTACTCCTAAACCTCTATTTCCCTACATATTTTTCCATTTGCTCGTAAATTTGCTTTGCAAAACCAAACGATGTGCGTGGGTTACTTGCCAAATTCCTACCGAGTTCATTGAACATGTAAGACTTAAAGGTTTTTGAATACTGAGCCTCTTGACCAAAAATTCCATTATCTCGGTCTATTGACTCGTCCATTACAGAGAACATCTTTGAAATAAATATTGATTCGAATTCCTTTGCGACTTTCTTTAACTGTTCCTTGTTTGAGGGATTTTCTCTGATATTATTTACGGCTTGCTGATCTGCATCAAGCGTACCACTCATTATACCATATTTCGTTGGTTCTATCAACCCCATTTTACTTTTTCACCCTTTTTTCTTTACATTTGCTCCTCTCATTTCGTCTTTTTGACTTTTCTCCTCGGAGCATATCCCATACACTGATTGTTTTTTGCTTGATATGTTAATTTAAGTTAAAATTGTTAAGATTTAAACTTAAATTATAACCAAATCTGCTTGTAAGCTTCCTGCTGATTTTAATGCTTGAAGTATTGATATTAAATCTACAGGCGTAACCCCTATTGAATTTAACGCTCTTACAAGATCGTTTAAGTTACTGTTTGCAGGCATTGCAATTACGCTACCCGGGGTTTTTGAAACAGAAACTTCTGAATTTGAAAATCCAACAGTTGAGCCTTGAGCAAATTCATTTGGCTGAGACACTGAATTTGTTGTAGAAACTGATACTGTAAGATTTCCGTGAGCTACCGCTGCAGGCAATAGTTTCACATCTGAACCGATTACAACGGTTCCTGTTCTTTCATTTATTACTACTTTTGCTCGTTCACTTGTTGGACGAACTTCGATATTTTCCAAAATTGATAGAAATGCAACTCTATCATTTCTAAATTTGTCAGGAATAATTACTTTTACACTACTTCCATCAACAGCTTTTGCCGGAGCAATAAGACGAGTGATAGATTGAGCAATTCTTTCAACTAGCGTATAATCCGTTTTATCTAAAGATAGAGTAATTGAATCTTCATCTCCTATATCTGTTGCCATATCACGTTCCATAATAGCACCACCGGGAACTCTTCCTGTAGTTGTAATTGCTGTTCTTTTTGAAGAACCTCCGCTTGAAGCATTAACACCACCAACTGAAAGCGGACCTTGAGCTACTGCAATAGCTTCACCGTTTGGAGCTTTCAATATAGTTTGAACCAAAACTCCACCCTCTAAGCTTTTTGCATCAGCCATAGTTGAAACTGTTACGTCAATTCTATCACCATTTTTTGCAAATGGAGGAATTGTTGCGGTTACTATAACTGCTGCTGTTGAACCTTTTTGAATATAGTTTTCTTGGTCAATTACCGTACCCAAATTTAATAATAACATTTTATTTGTAATTTGTGTTGAACGAGAGTTATCACCAGAGCCTGAAAGACCTACGACTACACCGTAACCGACAACCTGATTTTCTCTAACACCTTTTACATGAGCTATATCTTCTATTCTTACGGTAGAAGTTGTTGACATCGCAAAACAAGGTAAAACTCCTGATACAAAAGTCATTAATAACATTATTAATATGTATTTTACCATTTTTTTCATTTTAGCAAACTTCCTCTTTCCACCAATTATATTTTCATTATCATACATTTGCATGATTTTGACATCATCTAGAATAAGTATTTTATAAATCTGTTGAATATTCCATCACCATCAGAACGAGAAACTGAACCTCTGCCTGATACTGAGAATTGCAAGTTAGAAACATTATATGAATAAACTTGCCCTAATGCATTTATCCATCTTGGGTCAACTACGCCTGTTACAAGTAATTCAGTTCGTTCACCGCCATTTATAACTATCTTTTTGCCTTGAACAACCAAATTTCCGTTTGGCATTTGCTGAATAATTTGAACCGCTACCCTATCATTGTATTGAAAATTTCTTGTACCAACACCTGTATTTGCTACAGTATTTGAACCGCCAAAGCCATTAATATTATCATTTATAACTTTATGACCGAACAATGAATTCAAAAATTTAGAGAAATTATCAACTGTACTTGAAGTTTTTGAAGAACTATACGTCAAATTATTTGTTATAGAACTTGTTTCACTCATAATAATTGAGATTAAATCACCAACACCACGAGCTTGAACTCCACCATATAAAGATTTTGGAGCGGCAGCATAAGTTTGAGAGGCTCCAAGTGTAAATAGGGATTCTGCACTTGCACCTGTTATACCCGTGATTAACGCAATTGTTAATATTAACATTTTCAAACTTATTTTCATTTTATCCTTAACCCTTATTTATAATTGTATTAAGACTTTATTTTCACCGATTATTTTTGCCGTATAAACTTTTCCGTATGTTTTACTTTGCACTCCGATATAATCGCCTTTCATTCCATTTGACATCGCAACGCCTTCAATAGAAACAGTTAAATCATTTGCTTTGAAAAACGCAGTAACAAGATTATTTTTCATAACATCTGGTCTCAATTTTACAAATCTTTTATCAATTACTTCGCCATCTTTAAAATTTTTCTTAACCATTATATCTTTAGTCATCATATCGTTTGTCATAATGTAATCGTACATACCAGAAACTTCTTCTCTTTTGGTAGTAACTATTTCAGGAGTCAAAACCTGATCTCTGTCAATATTTGTTGAAGCCACCAAAACATCTTTATAGACTTTGTTTTCAACAGGAACATTAAAGGTTTTATATTCTTTACCATTCACCAAGATAGAAACTCTCTTAACATCTCTCGGTAAAAACTTTGGATTTAAAGAAGCAACATCAAATTTTACAATACCTTTTGGTATTTCTAACTTTTGAAACGGTAAATTTAGAACTACGGATTCTTCTTGCGTGTCATCTTTAAACATTTGTTTATAAGACTCAGTCAAGCTTTTAGAAATATTATATTTAATTTCATCAGCACAATAAGTACGAGAAAATGCATTCAACGGTTGAGTTGAAAACATTAAAACTATTGAAATTAAAGATATTCTAAATAATTTATTCACTTACATCACTTCCAATTAAACAATATTATTTGTTTGTTTCAAGATATCACTTGAAGCATTAATAATCTTAGAATTTGATTCAAAAGCACGTTCGGCTTTAATCAAACTTATTAATTCTTCAACTATTTGAACATTTGAACCTTCCAAATAGCCTGATTGAATTGTTCCTAAACCGTTTTGACCCGGAACATCTTCTATAGGAGAACCTGAAGCCGGCGTTTCGATATACAAATTGTGTCCAATATCCAAAAGTCCTGATGGGTTTTGAAACTTAACGAGTTTTATTTGGTCTAATGACTGCATCGTAGTATCTGAACCTACTTTTACAGAAACAGTACCATCTTGAGTAATATTAATTTCAGAGGCATTTTGAGGAATATTGATTTGCGGTTGAAGCAAATGTCCGTCTGTAGTACATAATTGCCCCATTGAATCTTCTTTAAAAGAACCGTCTCTGGTATAAGCAGTTGTACCATCTTCCATTACTATTTTGAAAAAGCCATCACCCTCAATTTCCATATCGAGATTTCTACCTGTAGAAATTGTATTACCTTGAGTAAAGACTCTTGTAGTAGCAGCTGTTTTTACACCCAAACCGATTTCAACACCAACAGGCTGGAAAGTACCTTGGCTAATCATAGCTCCTGGAGATTTAACAGTTTGGCTCAAAACATCTTGAAATTCGATTCTCGCTTTTTTAAAACCGGTAGTATTTACGTTCGCAATATTGTTTGAAACAACGTCCAAATAATCTTGTTGGGCAATCATACCCGTTGCAGCTGTCGTTAATGCTCTTAACATTTAGTTTTTTCCTCCGAATTGTTCAGTTTTCTGAACTCCACCATTTTCCTCAAGTCCTTATCCATTTTCTGATTTATTTCCTTTTTAAACAACCTACTAATAGATTATTTTTTAAAATTTCCTAAGAAATTCTACCGACCTTTAAAGCTTCACCCAAAGTTTCATTTGCGACCTTTATGTTTTGAGAAAGAGCTTCATAGCTTCTTGATGTATTAATGGTATTTATCATTTCTCGTACAATATTTGTATTAGATAATTCCAAAACGCCTTGTTGTATTGTGAATTTTTTTGGCACCATTTCTTTATTTTTATTCACAGCTGTCGGAACATACTTTGCACCACCAATCGCAATCATTTCTTCTTTATTCGCAAAATCAAATATACCTATTTTTTGTTGATATCTCAATGGATTAATTTCATTATTTATCTGAATTTGACCATCTTCGGTAATCATAATATCTTTACTTGAATGCATTCTTAAACCCTGAGTTAAAATTTTAATTTTTCTGCTTTTTTGGTCAAGAATATAATCTCCTTCTTTATTTATAAGAAAATTTTTGCTATCCAAAGCTAAAGAACCATTTCTTGTATATGCAATATCACCTTTTGGAGTTTGAACTTTAAAGAATCCATCACCCTCAATAGCCAAATCAAACGGGCATTCTGTTCTGTTTAGAATTCCTTGAGTAAAATCATAAGTGAGCTTCTGAACCTTACTTCCAACGCTTAAAGTACCTACTTTTTTAGAATCATTTGTACCATCGTAAAGCTTTTGCATAACAGATTCATCATAAATATTTTTGAAACTCATTCTTTCACGTTTAAAGCCAATTGTATTAACGTTTGCAATATTGTTTGCAGTAGAATCGTTCTGATCAAGAAGAGCCTGCATACCGTTTGTCGCAGCCGCAAATCCCAGTAAAATCATAAGACTAAGCTCCTCCTTTCATTTTTCCATACATACTTAAAATATTTTTAACATAGCGTTGAGTTTCTGCGTATGGAGGAATTCCACCATATTTTTTAACTGCACCGCCACCTGCATTATATGCTGCCAACGCTAAATCTTTTCTTCCTCCATAAGTTCTTAGAAGATTTGAAAGCATTTTAGTTCCGCCTTTAATATTGTCTTCAGCATTAAAAGGATTCACAACGCCTAACCCCTTTGCCGTTCCTGGCATTAATTGCATCAAACCCATAGCTCCGCAACCTGACTTTGCCTTTGGATTAAACCCTGATTCCTGTTTAATAACAGCTTTTACAAAATCAGCATCAAGTCCGTTTTTTGCAGAATATTCATCAATAAGTTTATTAATTTCAGGTCTTGTACAATTTGCACTGCCCACAGAATCATCGTCATAATCTGAATAATCACCCATACTCTCATCAAGAATTTGTTGAAAATCCTTGTCAGGAGCTTTTTGTTCAGGCTTTATCCCCATTAAGTCCATAAAGTTCTGTTCTATGTCATTCATTCGCTGAATTGCTGAATCTAAACCTGTTATTTCCACTTTTCCCTAAACCTACGATTATTACACATATCTGTGAATTTGCACCTTTATAGGACAAACTCACCTATCCTTATACAATTTACTATATATATATGTATATTGACATCAACCTCGAGGTTAAAATATTTGCAAAAAATAGACCAATAGATTAAGATTTCCAAACGACAAAAAATGCCACTTTTTTAAAGTAGCATTTTCTAGTCAAAATTTTATATTTAATCTTTGTTAGCTGTTAAATATCTTTTTAAAGCCATTTATAACCGCCATGGTTAACAAACACGTACCAGCCATAAAACCTGCACCT
>JAGOIO010000026.1:0-4957 GCA_017995595.1 bacterium
GATACGATATATAATAAAATTTTCAAAATTTTCTCCTTTTATTTTTGATTTTTCAAATAATTCAATACTTTTTTAATTTTTTCATCAGGTTCAATTTCAAGATTTATTATTTCACAAGAAAAAGGTTTTGTAAACGAAAGTTTATAAGATTGAAGCACCTGCTCATCTGTCTTAACTTTACACCCGCTACCACCGTAAAGAGTATCATTTACAATAGGATAATGAATATAACTTAAATGAACTCTTATTTGATGAGTTCTACCTGTTTTCAAATTTAACTCTAAATAAGTAGCATTTTTAAATCTTTCTAAGACTTTAAACTCTGTCAAACTTGGTTTTCCTGAATCTATAACACACATTTTTGCAGGATTTTTCGGATTTCGCCCAATTGGATAATCCAAAACTCCACTATCTTCTTTTACAACACCCTTAACAATAGCCAAATATTTTTTTGTAAAATTTCTGAGTTTTATTTGTTCTGCTAAAAACTTATGGGTTTCATTGTTTTTAGCTATCATTAAAAGCCCTGATGTATTTCTATCAAGTCTGTGAACTATTCCCCTTCTGAACTCTCCATTCAAATCCGACAAATTTTCTCTGCCATACAAGAATAAAAGTGCATTAACTAATGTATTGTGAGTTTCTGTTGAACTAGGGTGAGTTAACATTCCAGACGGTTTATTCACGACAAGCATATTTTCGTCCTCATAAACAACCGAAATTGGTATATTTTCTGGCAAAATTTCTTTTTCTTGTTCTATCTCATACTCAACAAAAATTTTATCCTCAACGGAGATTTTATAAGAAGCTTTTTTTTCAGCACCATTAACCAAAGCTTTTCCACTTTTTATAAGCTCTTGGATTTTACTGCGTGAAAGGACAGGAATTAGAGACGATAAATAAGCATCTAATCTTGTATTTTCATCATTTTCATCAGGTATAAAGTTATAACTTTCCATAAATATCTAATCCGTTTTTTTCTCAACAAGTAATGAAATCAGTATAACAAAAACGCCAACATTTACAAGGATATCAGAAACATTAAAAACAGGAAAATTAACAAAATTCAAGTGAAAATAATCCCTGACAAATCCTATGGAAATTCGTTCATACATATTTCCAAAAATTCCACTCAAAAATATAACAACACCCGTAATTTCAAAATAATTGAGCTTTTTAATATTTTTTAAAACAACAGATAGAATTAACAAAGATGCAAGAATTGAAAAAACTGCAAGCCATAAAACAGAGTTTTCAAACATTGAAAAAGCAGCACCTGTATTCTCAAGATAGACAAGACTAAAGATTTTACAATGAAAAATTCCGCCAGAGGCAAGGAATTTTACAATAGAATTTGAGAAAAATATATTCAAAATACTAAAAAATATAGTGCTTAATAAGAATATAAAACTTTTATTTTTTAGGAGATTGTTTTGGAGATTGTTTTGCATTATTAATTTTATCTGTTTTTGCTGACTTATCAGTTTTAACTTGTTTTTCAGAAGTTTTAACATCATTTGTTGCCTTTGAAGATTTATCAGTATTAGCAAGTTTTGGTTGTTCAACAGGTTTTACATAATTATTTTGAGGAACAACATTAACTCTTGACATCGCAAAGCCAAGACCGGTTATAGAAACTCTTAACTTATCTTTGCCTTTCATTTCAGCTTTTGTAACCCCAAAAGAAGATACTGCGTACTCATTTATGTTTTTTGTATTAGAGGTAAACATTCTCTCAAGATTACCGTCAACGACTTTTCTAAATACTTCCGGTGCAGTTTCTTGCGGATAAGTAACTTTTTCATTACCGACAGAAGCAATTACCATAACATTTTTAGGGCAATTAACAGTCAAACTTGCGGTATAAGGAGTTCCTGCATAAATCTGATTTGGAGCATCTAAATCTATATCGATAAACTTAGCTTGACCGTATCTTAAAAATGTTTTTTCGTAGTTTATATGGTCAGAAACTATTTGCCATACATTGTTAACTTTTTCCAAATAATATGCTGTACTTGAACTGCTCTCCAATAAGCCCTTATCTACAATAGAAAGCCCTCTTGAATCAGCAGAAGTTGCAAAAGCAAATTCATCAACATGGGCAACAGCTCTTGTTTCAGAAGCATCAATGTCTCTAATTACCATAAAATATCTTATATCAGGGTAACTTTTCCACGTTTTTGTTACTAAGTCTTCAAAAACTTCCTTCTTCATTCCATCACCGCTAACATAATTAGGAGCATAAAGCTCAGAAAGCCCTTCCATATCATGGCTATTTGAATATTTTAATTGTTTTTTCAATAATTTTTTAACCGCATAGTAAGGTTTTTCTTGTTTTGTAGCCTGATTACTAGCAAAGAAACCGCTTTGAGCAAGTTTTTGCATATCCTGCTGATTTGCCATTGTTGCAGGAGCAAGCAAAACTAATGTACAAAATAAAATTATTAATTTTTTCATATATCCTCTTTAACGTAAAATCATTACATCTTCAAACCTAACTTTAACAGAAAAATAAGAAAAATAACATCATTCAAGAAAATTAGTTATCAAAATAATAATTATACAGAAAAGTAAAATAGACAATTCTATTTTTTTATGCAATTATTTTGAATATGTTAGCAAGAAAATACAGATTAAAAAAAGATTCCGCATTTACAGCGACTTATAGAATAAAGCATTCTTACGCAAAATCGGGTATAATACTTTGGGTAGGCAAAGAAAAGAAAGAAGCCCAAAAAGAATATCCAACAAAAGTCGGATTTGTAGTAAGTAAGAAAGCACATAAAAGAGCAGTTAAGAGAAACCGTTTAAAGCGACTAATGCGAGAAGCATACAGGCTTTCTTTGAAAAATAACGAAGCGATTAATGCCCAAAATTATTTATCACTAATTTTTGTAGGACTTGACAGAGCTATAGGTAAAAATTACAAGCAAGTTGAAAAATCAATTAAATTCCTTATAGATAATATAAAACAGGATTAAGTTAACGAAACGGAATTAAGATTATGAGTTTTTTCTCAAATGCGGTAAGTACCGTAAAAGACGGATTTATAAACAAATACAACCTAATGACAGGAGCTGTTCACCCAAGATACCCCGGAGGAATAAAAGAATGGGATAAAGCGATATATCGTTATGCCTACAAAGATTCTGACAGCCCTAATCTTCTGATTACAGATTACATTCAAGATGCCTCAGGGAATATGATAGCTCCAGGATACTATGAACTTATTTTATCAGATGATAAGAAATTTTTACTATTGTGCCAAAGTAATACGGTTATCGCAACGATTCCTGTATTCAAACTTCAAGTTGAAGAGCAAGCTCAAGTTGAACATGGAATAGAATACGATAAATACCGTAAAAAAGTTGAAAAGAAAAGGGCAAAAGAGAATAAAAAGCTTATACATTTAGACACCCAACAAATAAACCAGCCGGCAAATGAGTATATGCAAGCAACAATTGAATACATAAGAGACGGAAGATATTACCTTGTTATGTACGAAAAAGGAACAATACGTGCATGGGGTGCTATAAAATAGAATTTGCTAATAATAATTAAAGATTATATGGGTAATCATCTTTAAATTCCCAATTATCCATTATCAACAAACCTGAACAAGAATTTGGTGTAGTTTTACATCTTTGCAACGCAGTTTCCCTCGGATATCCTTCATAGTAAGCCCCAAAATGTTTTAATGGAGAACTAAAAACAGTCTCACTTTGTGGAGAAGTACAAAATAAGAAGTTAAACTTATCTTTTCCCCAAGCATTCGGATTTTTTACGCCATTTGTATCATAATAAAAATCCACACAACCACCAACGCCTGTAAAAATATCTAAAATTGTGCCATCGTTCATATAGACATAGTAATCATTTGCACTTATAGTTTCAGTTTTTGTGTATTGAATATACTTATCCAAATAAGTATTAAAAAAAGTTCTTCCTGAATAGTCCTGAGTATTATCGACTTTCCATTCTGAATCATCGCCATTATCGACTTCAGAAAGTTTTATTGCCTGACTCATAGTAGAATAGAATTTTTTTAAAGCAACTGTTGTTTGCTGTTTCTTTGTTTTAGCCATTAACGTAGGAATTGTAAGGGCAGCAACGACACCTATAATACCAAGCGTAATCAAAACTTCTGCCAATGTAAATGCTTTTTGACGATTTATCATTCTAATTCCTTTTGCTTATATAAACATATTTATTATACCACTTTTTAATAGACTTTCAATAGTTTGGATTTTATTTACCAAGGATAATCATCTTTTATTTGCCAACCGTCAAGCAAGATTAACCTGCCACATAATAACCCAGCATGTTCTGAAATATCTTTACGACAACCAAAAAGTCCATCATGTAAAGCCTCATTTCTTGTAGTGTTATAGTCAATAAAATCAGGAGAATTTCTTTGTTTATACAATTTTAGAAAGAAAACATCTTTTCCTGCAATATTTGGTTTTTTGTCAGCATTTATATCAACGATAATATTTACACAAATATAAGGGGGTTCACTATAAAATGCGATTGAAGTTCCATCAGATAATAGTATTTTATAATGATTTGTGGCGAAATAATCCAAATTTTCACCATCTAACCACTTTTTAGAAAGAAGACTACACTCACCTTTGACATCATTATTCTGTCCACAATCCTTTGATATTGATAAATACGGTATAAGATAAGTTTTCAAAAATGTTGAAAGATCTAGCGACCAATCCCAATCGGGAACATCTCCATTATCAACTCTGGAACGAGCAACAGCCTGCTGTATTGTTGAATAAGTCTTTTTTAAAGCGACAACGGTTTGATGTTTTTGCGTATTTTGCATAAGAGTCGGAATAGTAAGTGATGCAACAACCCCTATAATACCAAGCGTAATCAATACTTCTGCTAATGTAAATGCTAAAAACTTGCCCAAAGACTTACCTTTAGAGAGTTTTACCCCCCCCCC